>DAOUWY010000335.1 GCA_030666885.1 Methanosarcinales archaeon | reverse complement strand
CATTTATTTATCCAATACAACGTCAAGCCTGACCGCCATTATCCTGTTCAGGGTAAAGACTGTGATATTCTGCCCTTTTCAATAGATATATTGATAGCTACAATCACCATTGAATCAGTCTTTGTGTGATTCATTTTCTGCTTGCAGGGCATTTTTCATTATGTTTGAGAGTATGTTCGAAAATATTTCCAGCAACAAATGTCATAAATTATATAATCGTAATAATAATTCCTAAATTATATACTAGCAATTAGATATATTACATGGACATTAGATATTATTTGTGATTAAACCAGTATGCCACGATAGTGTTAAATAATGTATTCAGTCTTTTTATATTGTGTTGATTTAAAAATTCTAAAATTCGGGTGAATTTTGATAATATCTGAAAAAATGGTGTATTAATTACATCTTGTCGATGGATTGTCGATTTACCAAATCCTATTTGGCTGTGATAATGATGAGTTCAATACAGATATACAAACCAACCAGTTCTATTTACGGTACAGACATATACGGAAAGCATATTTCCGGTCTGAGTCATAGTACTGGGGATTTCGCAGAAAACATAATTGAAGAGATCTTTGAGATATCTTCATCAATCAAGGATCTCACGGATGAAGAGATACTCCAGGATCATTCAGATTATCTTAGAACCATTTTTCAAAGACTGGATCATTTGATAGCACTAAAAGTATATGATGAATCAGCAGAAGCTATCCTCTATGATTCTGAATTTAATTTGGCATTTGACGCTATTGCCAGATTCAGAAGCTTATATACTGCAAAATTGGAAATTGAACATGCACATTCCATACTGGAAAGTAGAGATCCCTGGGAAATGTTTACAAATTTCGATTATATCTCTAATTATCTCAAATTGTCCCAAACTGAATTTCAGGGTGCCGGGCTCAAACGCGGTGACAGTGTTGTATTTCTCGGGAGTGGACCGCTACCTTTAACTCTTATGGTTCTATGCAATTGGTATGGACTTAAAGGAATCGGGATTGAAAAGGAACCTGATAGAGCAGAACTCTCAAGAAAAGTGCTGGAAAAACTTGGGCTTTCCGGCCAGATTGAAATAATTAACGGTGATCATTTAACATTGCCTTTGAAAACCAAATCAGAGCTGATTATGATAGCTGCTCAAGCCGAACCTAAAAAAGAGATATTTAATCATCTGGCAAATGTGCTCCCTGCAGGGACCAAACTATCCTACCGCATCTATGAAAAGGGATTACGAAGGTTGTTAGACACATTTTATTTATTTGAATTACCTGGACAGTTTAAAGAATATTACCGGGTCCGGCCTGAGCCGCCTGTTAATAATACTGTTGTGTTTGCAACAAAATAAGTTTGTTAGTTTGCTGTGAACCGGATCATATGGCTAATCCCACCACGTTAGAGGTGAGATCAGCTTTTATCCTTATTTTTTCTTTCTATTCCAGGGCTTCAATAGCCCTCCTGTATGCAAGATCTGCGATCACTGGATCGGGGCCCAGGGGTTCTGCATAGACCATAGTCACGTCGTTGCCATTAATTTTGACGGTTCTCTTGCGATTTTCCCGGCTGATACCCAGAATCTGGGGGATATCTTCAGTAGTATGTACACCGTGGGCCAGGAATAAAGGTACGGCTATTATGGAAGATACACCTGTATTCTCGAAAGCTTCTAATCCTTCAGCCATTGTGGGATTGTTCATATTCATAAATCCGATCCTAACGACTGTATCAGGATATTTTTCTGCAATCATGTTTGCAATTTTCGTTATTACTTCTTTGTTATGCGGGAGGCTGCTCCCATGCCCCATAGCCAGTATTCCGATTTTATTAGTCATAAATATCACATATTAAATATTAATTTATATTACTATTTTAGTTAATAGTAGTAAAACCAGATATTATTGATTGATTATAAAGTTATCTATAATAACGCAATATTAACAGATAATTAAACAGTATTCTGCCTTACAGGATAGTTATTTTGGCTCTTTGCTCTTTGGTATGGAAAGATATGATTAATAGATCCTTTCAAAGATATTTATTAACGATGAAGTCTTGAAGACTATGGCGTCATTCTAACGTCTGGAATTAACATCCATTTTTACCATATAATCCCACATCAAATTTTATAAATTCGCTATCTTCTAATCGATTTTCCACCACATGTTTAACAATAAAACTTAAAACCAGTAGTGT
>DAOUWY010000193.1 GCA_030666885.1 Methanosarcinales archaeon | reverse complement strand
TCCCAATTAAAAATATTACAATCAAGGCTGCCGGATTCGTGATTTGTAAAACTGATAACAAAATCCCCAGATTTACAAGTGTCCAAAGTATTCCTGCTACACCGAAGGCAGTTTTCCAGTCATTCACTATTCCTAAACGTTGCAGCTTAATAGATATGATAAGCAAAACCACTGTGATCACGAACATCAATACATAGATAAAAGGAGTTATCAACAGATATTGAAGTGGTGAATTGAACAATTGAGCTTCGTCATTGAAATCCTGAATTACCCTTAGGGTTGAACCTGCAAAAATAAAAGGAATGATGACCTTAATGAATTTCCAATCAGCCTTGATGTTGAGTTTCATAAGTAATTTTGCCACAAAAAATATACTTATCCCCAATATTATGGCCCATGTTACTGTATTTACTGGATTATAGCCTGAATTTCCTTCGATAGGAAACCAATAATATTGATTAATAAAATCCTGTAACACCTGGAAAGTCCCCATGTTTTATAACCTCTTACGATATTATATGGTATGTATCACATGAATGAATCAAATTCGGATAATTTTAAATCAAGATGGATGCTGCTACCCAGGAATGTGGTTGTAGGCAACGGAGTGATCAACGATATCGGTAATGTTTGCAACGCTCTTAAGCTTAATGGGAATGCGTTAATTGTCAGCGGACCCACTACAATCAACAGGGCCGGCAGTACTGTCGCTCAGGTACTGGAGGATAACGGATGTGATGTCCATTCCGTAATTGTGGACAAACCCGAGATGGATGAAGTGGAAAAAGTAGAGCAACTCATATCTGAGATCGATGACAGTACGGGTGTTTTTTTATTAGGTGTGGGTGGAGGCAAGACTATTGATATTGCCAAACTGGCATCAAAAAAGACAGGTAACCAATTTTTCAGTGTTCCTACTGCGGCGTCACATGACGGTATAGTATCCTCAAGAGCATCGATAACCCATAACGGGGAGACAGTATCGGTGGAGGCAGAACCCCCAGTGGCAGTAGTGGCCGATACACAGGTTATAGCAGACGCACCTTTCAGGCTCCTTGCAGCAGGCTGTGGTGATATTATTTCCAAATGCACTGCGGTCAGGGATTGGGAACTTGCTCACCGTCTCAAGAATGTAAAGATCAGTGAGTATGCTTCACACCTGTCCATGATGACAGCAAAGATCATGATGGACTCGGCTGAATCCATCAGGCCCGGCCTGCCTGAATCCGCACGAACAGTAGTCAAGGCACTGGTGGCAAGCGGTGTTGCAATGAGCATTGCAGGGTCGTCCAGGCCGGCCAGCGGTTCCGAGCATAAGTTCAGTCATGCACTGAACCAGGTAGCTAAAAAGCCTGCACTGCACGGGGAACAGTGTGGAGTCGGTTCAATAATGATGATGTACCTGCAAGGTGGCGACTGGCAGGGAATCAGTCGTACATTAAAGACCATAGGTGCACCAACCAGTGCAGAAGAACTTGGTATCGACCCCGAACATATTATAGAAGCCTTAATGAAAGCCCATACTATCAGGCCAAAACGATACACCATACTTGGTACTGGATTGACAGAAGGGGCAGCAAGAAGGCTTGCAAAGATCACAGGTGTTGTAGAATAATATTCGGTAATTTATAAAATACTAAAATACATTATTACTTATTAAGGACAATTAAGGACAATTAAAGCAAAACAGGAGAATGAAGTATGGATGAAGATACTATTGTGACACTTATTGGCGTAAGAATGGCAAAACCAGGCGTAGAATTCATATTCAAAGGTAAAAGCAGGGATTGTAATGGATGTAATCTCAAGAGCACATGCCTGAACCTGGAGGAAGAAGGCCATTATAAGATAGTTGGTATCAGGAATGCAGCACCCCTTGATTGTTCAATACATGATGGTGGTGTGCAGGCTGTGGATGTGGTTGAAGTACCATGGAAGGTATTTATCGAGAGCAGTAAGGCTTATGAGGGGTCGACCATAACGTATGAACCTGTTGACTGTAATGAAAAGGACTGTGAGATGTTTGAAATATGCCAGCATCCGGGCCCGGTACCCGCACGAAAATACAAGATCCTGAAAATTGCGGGCGAACCGGATGGTGAATGCATAAGGGATATGTCCTTTAAGGTAGTGGAAATGAAATAATGATCCATCGATAATTATAAGCATATCCGGTCCAATGTTGGACGACCAGATAAGGATGAATATAATTAATTGATCATATTATTGAAGATCGGAGGATAAAAAATGGGTAAAACCGGTTCAATCGAATGGGGCAGAATTAAGGGCAGAAAGGGAAAAGTCAGACAGGTTGAAAAAAGCAATCTGGAATACAAGCGCCCTGGTCCTGCACAGCGGTATAATTCAGCAGGTACAAAACGCAGACGGTTCAAGCGTTCTGAAAAAGCAGTCCAGAAATAATCATTAATGAATTGCGCATAAAATAAGCGTAATGCTTTTTTTATTATTCGTGAAGTAGAATCTTATATGGTTCAGGAAATCCACTCTGCAGTAAGGATTTCCTTGCCGTTTATAATTCAATATGTTTTTCAACGTATAGGAAAGTATATATTTTTATGCAGGCTTAGAAAATGCGAACGAAATGAGCATTTTCCTGACCTTCAGGATAGACATAGTCATTAACTACTACCGGACTTAATACAATGAACGACACCGCAAAACCCCTGATGGTCCTTGGAACTGGCTCACATGTCGGCAAGAGCATAGTAGTCACAGCCCTTTGTCGTATATTTGCCGAACAGGGCTTTAATGTAGCACCTTTCAAAGCCCAGAACATGAGCCTCAATTCCTGGATAACCGACAACGGCGACGAGATAGGCATAGCCCAGGCAATCCAGGCAAAAGCATGCGGCATTTTACCCACAGCAGACATGAATCCCATCCTGCTAAAACCCAAAGGTGACCGGCAGTCCCAGGTTATCATAATGGGCAAGGCGTATGCAGACCGTACTGCAGGAGACTATTACGAATCCATTGAGGACATGATGAAGGTTGTCGAGCGTGCATACAATAGTTTGGCCGTAGAGTATGATATCATTGTGATCGAAGGTGCAGGAGGTGCCGCCGAGATAAACCTGTACGAAAGGGACGTGGTCAATATCGGCACTGCCAGGCTGCTTAATCCCCCCATTATCCTTGTTGGTGACATCGAGCGGGGCGGTGTGTTCGCCAGCATTTACGGGACAATGAAACTATTACCTGCCGACATCGCACCACTGGTCAGGGGCATCATAATCAACAAATTCAGGGGCGACCCTGCAATACTGGAACCGGGTCTCAGGGAACTGGAAAAACTGACAGGTGTGCCTGTTCTGGGTGTCATACCGTATACCGAACTATCCATTCCTTCAGAGGATTCTGTCTCGATAGCAGACAAGAAACAGTCATACAGCAGCGACAACGGCCTTGTGGATATTGCAGTCATAAGGTTGCCAAGGATATCAAATTTCACAGACTTTGAACCCCTGGAGCAGTTATCAAATATAAGGTACGTTGAGCCGGGTGACGACCTTGGACAGCCCGATGCATTGATATTACCAGGCACCAAGAACACCATAGATGACCTGAAAGTATTGCAGGACAGCGGCACTGATACCCGTATTCTCGAACTTGCCCATGCAGGCATCCCGGTAATCGGGATATGCGGCGGCTACCAGATGATGGGCAAGACCATTACTGATAGCGGAATTGAGGGGAGCGGTGGGAGTGCAGCCAGTGTGGACGGACTTGGGCTGCTTGATATTTCCACGGATTTTACACAATATGAAAAACAAACAATCCGGACAAGGAAAACCGTAACAGGTACAGGTCCCATACTGGGTAGCATCAACAAACAGCAAGTAGACGGTTATGAGATACATATGGGTATGTCAAGACTGCACAGTGATCTACATAGTAACATACCGGCTTTCGATGATGACGGTTGTATCGATGTGACAGGATTGATATGGGGGACATATATGCACGGCCTTTTCGAGAATGAGAACCTGAGGGATGCATTCCTGGAGTATCTATATACCAGACGCGGACTTAAGTACGGCAGCATAAAGGACAGGATCACATATACAGACCCCTACAACCAACTGGCACAGCACTTTCTGGCACATGTGGATATGGAAGCCGTCGAAGGCATGTTAGGCTCACCAAAGACATAGTAGGGTGAAGGTATTGTAGGCTGGTCAGATATCGTTTACCAGGCATGCAACTGCATATGCAGGGAATACTTTTGAGATATCCCTGCCATATTCTTCGGATAGCAGGGTGCAGGCAAGTCCGGCATGCTTCGTAGCATCACGTATTAGAAACTCGCCCAGTCCTGTTCCCACCACAGTATTGATGTCGTGTTGTGATGCCAGTATTCCCAGTGCCTCTGCCAGTTCATCTCTCTGGCGGTAATAAACCTGCCAGGCAATATCCATAATATCATCAATATCCAGTTCGGT
>DAOUWY010000274.1 GCA_030666885.1 Methanosarcinales archaeon | reverse complement strand
GTAGTGGGTGACCACAGCGATCGTGTCCATGTCAATCCCCAGGTGTTGGGAATTGATGGTTCAAGCTTGCTCTCTGCATCAGGCATGGCCTATTATGTGGCCCGTGGTATGGGTGATAACACAGACCTGGCCGGTCTGGCACTGACCGGGGCCGTAGGCGATAAACAGAGAATGGATGGCCCCAACAGCGAGATACTGGACGATGCCCTGAAAGCGGGTGTTATATCAGTGAAGACTGGCCTGAAGGTGCCGGACGGCCCTGTGGAAGAAGTATTGCTGACACTGACAGAACCCTACCTGGACACGGTAGGCGATAAGGCGGCCACCGAGATTTTTCTCCGTGAACTTGGTCTGAGCGGCCCAATACAGGATATGGGGACAGAAGACCTGGGCAGGTTAGCTTCGGCCATGGCATTAAAGATCGCAGGCAGGGCAGACCCAACAGTAGTCAGGTCAATGGTAGGCGATGTGTTGATACTGGAAAAGGAAGTAGTGCCTAATATCTACACCCTGGAATGGATGCTTAATTGCTGCGGTAAAGTGGACAGAGCTGACCTGGGACTATCGTTGTGCCTGCGGGATGCGGGCTTGGTGGATGAAGCTGCAGCTCTTGCAGTAAAGTACCAGAAGACAATTGTGGAAAATATCAGGGAAGCCGAAGCCATGATCAGGGAGATGGGAAATATCAGGTACGTGGCCCTTGAGGATAATTCGGGCACAGGTATTATTGCAGGCACGTTGATCAGGTATGTTTGCCCTGACAAACCGTTTATCACATTGAACAAAGTAGATGACCTGGTTAAAGTGTCTGCCAGAGGCACCCGTAAACTGGTTGACAGGGGGCTTGACCTTGCCGTTGCCATGCGTGAAGCCGCCCAGGCCACAGGCGGACAGGGCGGTGGGCATAATATCGCCTCAGGAGCTGGTATACCGGTTGGTTCCGAAGAGGGATTCCTAGCAGCAGTGGACAGGATTGTGGGGGGGCAGCTGGCATGAAGATTAAGGGGAATATCTCTATAAAGGCCGAAAATGCACCGGATATGGCTGTTATGATCACACGATCACTGGAACCTGACAACCTGAAAAGCATTACAACTGAATACGTTGAGGGGTCGGTGACCACGTTTTTCGAGTCAGGAAAGATAGGAAGTTTAATTGCAACTGTGGATGATTATCTTATGAATGCAAGGATAGCTGCCGATATGCTAAAAACAGTTGGGAAAGATAATAAAGAAAATAGTGAGGATGATAATTAATGGAACTCCAGTTCAGGATCAAGGGAAAGTTCAGGACCAGCGCAGACCCGGCACCGGCCAGGCAAGAAATACTGGACATGTTTAAGAATGCAGAGGGTACTATTCTTTCAAAGGGTGCACCGGAAGGTATGGGTGCCGTTATCACGTCAATGGACGTGGATGGGGACGGGGTCGGACTGGAGATCACTTCAGGCAGGTATGTGCGGGCCCATGATGCTATACTGCGGCTTCGCAAACCCCTGGCCGAACTGCTGGGTAAAGGGCACAGGATCGGTGTGCGTGGACTGGAAATATCCGAATACGTTGTCAAGATACCTTCTGAGCAGCCCCTGAAAGAATTCAAACTACCCTATGTGAACAGTATGGAATATGCTGACGGTGCCATCACCCTGTCGCTGGAGATGGGGCAGTCTGATATAGAGAATAGGGTGCCTGATCGCATTATATCGCTTGTTGAGGATAAGGTGAAAGCCCAGTCCTATGGTGGTAAGGGCGAGCACTGGAACCTGCTGTGGGAAAGCGGGAAAAAGGAGCATGTATTTGACAGTGACCCGACTGAGGAACTGGTGAAGCGGGGCTGGATCAAGCGGGGTGCCAGCCGGGGTCAGTGGATACACGGGCCCCAGAGTGTGGCTGTGTTTCGGGCTTTTGAGCATATTGTTATGGAGGAAATTGTGAAACCCCTGGGTTACAGGGAGATGATATTCCCAAAGCTGGTTACCTGGGATGTGTGGCAGCGTTCGGGTCATGCCAAGGGTGTGTATCCTGAGATATATTATGTGTGCCCGCCCAAGACCCGTGACCCTGAGTTCTGGGAAGAGGTGGCAGACTACTACAAGGTGACTCTTGAGGTGCCACTTGACATGATAGCTGAGAAGATAGACAAACCCATTGGCGGGCTGTGTTATGCCCAGTGTCCGCCGTTCTGGCCGTTTTTGCAGGGAGAGACTATGCCTGATGACGGACTGCCACTGTATGTGTTCGACCGCAGCGGGACATCGCACCGTTATGAGAGCGGCGGTCTCCACGGCATGGAGCGGGTGGATGAGTTCCACAGAATTGAACTGGTGTTCATGGGTACGCCTGAGCAGGTGGTGGCGCATTCTGAGGATATGCAAAAGAGGTATATGCATATTTTCAATGATATACTGGACCTGGAGTGGAGGACGGCATGGGTCACGCCCTGGTTTATGGCACAGGAGGGGCTGGCCGGGCTTGCGGATGAGACCCGGGTGGGTACTATTGATTATGAGGCTGTGATGCCGTATAGGGGTGAAGATGGTGAGTGGCTGGAGTTCCAGAACATGAGTGTGAACGGGGATAAGTATCCGAAGGGGTTTAATGTGAAGAGCCAGGGCAATAAGGAGTTGTGGTCGGGGTGCAGCGGGATCGGGCTTGAGCGCTGGGCGAGTGCTTTTTATGCTCAGAAGGGGCTGGACCCTGATGGGTGGCCTGAGGCTTTCAGGGAGATTGTGGGGGAGCTGCCTGAGGGGATTCGGTTCCTTTGAGGGAGAGTACGTCCCCTGTTTTTCAATATATCTCGGTGCATAATATGAAAATAATAGGAAATAAATCCTGAAAAACGCTATATAGGCCTCGTTACATGTTGTACGAGGTATACCGTGACTTCACAATTATGAAGGTAACCTATATAAACTCTACAAGTTACCTATATATGTAAAGTATATAAACACTTCATATTACCACCATAAATATGCGCGGAAAAATAAGAGACAGAATACTTAGGATACTGGCAAACAATCCATCTGGGGATATCAGCAAATACAATATTGCCAGACAGGCCGACTGCTCTTACCCATGGGTGCGGGAATTTTTCCT
>DAOUWY010000128.1 GCA_030666885.1 Methanosarcinales archaeon | reverse complement strand
TCTTCGTCCAGGAACAGATCCAGGCGGAGGGACTTTAACCCTTGTATAGACATGCTTATTTTTTTTATACAAATGTCTTGTTTATTATCTTTCTCTCTTATGCTTCAAGGCACGCGTCACTATACCCCGGACTTAAGTCCAAGGCCTGTTTATAATACTCCGCATCACGATTTTTTATCTTGTCCGGCGATATAATTCTCAACAACTTCCCAGCCATGCCCAACACTTCCATGATAGCAGCTTGGTGCCCAGAGACTTTTTTCACACCACTTTTTTAGTTCAGGGAATTCCTGCCGCAATATCCTGTTCGTTCTACCTTTGAGCCGCTTGGCTATAAAACTTACGGAATATTTTGGCGGGTATTGGATAAAAAGATGGATGTGATCACTACTTACTGACATGTCAATAATCTTAATATCCAGTTCCTTACAGGTCTTCCTGATTATCGCTTCAGCCACCATAGCCACATCACCAACCAGTACTTTACCCCTATACTTTGGGCTGAACACCATATGGTCGGTGAGCAGCGATACCGTGTGCCTGTCATGCCTCAGTTCCTTTGACATATTGAATTGTGTATGGGACAGTAGTATAAGAATCAACGGCAAGAGTGCACTGAAAGTATTGATTGAATCACATCACATAAGCCGGATTAATCAAGCAAATATTTATTCCACAACCACAGTCCCGCCCCTCCCCTCCAGCGCCTCGACCACGCGCTCGGGCCTGCACACAACCGCCCGCTTCCCGCCCTGCTCCACGAACTCCACAGCCGCCTGAATCTTAGGACCCATACTCCCGGGCGGGAACTGCCCTTCTGTCAGATACCGGCGTGCCTCCTCCACCGACAACCTGTCCAGCTCCACCTGGCCGGGCGTATTATAATTCAGCGAAACCTTATCCACAGTGGTCAGGAACATCACCACATCAGCCCCGATCTCAGCAGCAAGCAAACTGGAAGTCAGGTCTTTATCGATCACAGCATCCACACCCTTAAGCTCACCAGCCTCCTCAACCACAGGAATGCCCCCGCCCCCGCAGGCAACCACAATAACACCGTCCGCCACCAGTTCCCTGATCACTCCCGCCTCAACAATATCCACTGGCCTTGGCGAGGCCACCACACGCCGCCACCCCCGCCCGCTATCCTCCACCACAATATGACCGCACCGCTCGAACTCACCAGCCTCCTCCCTGCTGTAAAAAGGTCCGACAGGCTTGGTCGGATGCTCAAACGCAGGGTCATCAGGGTCCACCAGCACCTGCGTCACAACCGGGGCCACCCGGGTATCAAGATGATGGTCCTTCAACTGGTTTACCAAGCTCTGCGCTATCATATATCCCATGCTCCCCTGTGACTGTGCCACATCCACATTCAGCGGCACATACGGCACCTTACCCCTGGCAGCCTCCACCTGGATCATAATAAAACCCACCTGTGGCCCGTTCCCGTGGGTCAGCACCACCCTGTGGCCAGCACGCACCAGGCTGGCGATGTGTCCCATGGATTCAAAAGTATTATCGAACTGCTCCTGAATTGTGCCTTTCTGCCCGGGCCTGATAATGGCATTACCACCAAGAGCAGCCACAATAAGGCTCAAGCACCCACCCTGAGGAATTCTTCTATTACGGTTTCCAGGGTGATCTCCCCGATCTCCTTTATCTCGTAGCGCACCCTCGTGGACGGTTTATTGATGTTGATTTGCCGTGTCAGGTCAATAGGCGTGCCTATGACCACAGCATCGCAGTCCACCCGGTTGATAGTTTTCTCAAGGTCCCTGACCTGCTTAGGGCTATAACCCATAGCAGGCAGCAGCGCCCCCGTATCTGGATATTTCAGGAATGTCTCGGTAATGGTTCCCACAGTATACGGCCGCGGGTCAACAATCTCCCTTGCCCCTGCCTTGTTAGCCCCGATGGTGCCTGCACCGTATTTCATGCCGCCATGGGTCAGTGTGGGTCCGTCCTCCACCACCAGCACCCGTTTTCCCCTTATCATCCCGGGGTGCTCCACCGTAACAGGTGACTCCGAGTCAATTATCCTGACGCCGTGATTGACCTCCAGAATATTTCGGCGCACCTGCTCGATATTTTCAAGTTCTGCAGTATCCTGCTTATTGATCACCACCATGTCAGCCATTCGCAGGTTTATCTCACCCGGGTAATATGTGAGCCCGTCCCCGGCCCGGTGCGGGTCTGCCACCACAATGCCAAGGTCAGGTTTAAAGAAGGAAAAATCATTATTACCACCGTCCCATACCACGATATCTGCCTCTGCTTCGGCTCTTTGCAGTATCTTTTCATAATCCACACCTGCAAACACAGTACAGCCCGCATCTATATGGGTCTCGTATTCCTCCCTCTCTTCTATGGTAGTACCCATGGCATCCAGGTCCTCGTAACATGAGAAACGCTGTACTGCCTGTTTTGCCAGGTCCCCGTATGGCATTGGGTGTCTTACTACAGCCGAGGTCTTACCCAGCTTTCGCAGTATCTGGCATACTTTTTTACTAACAGAGGTCTTACCGCTACCTGTACGTACTGCACATACAGAGATCACAGGTTTGGTGCTCGTAAGCTGGGTGGAATCTGGTCCCTGCATAATAAAATCAGCACCAGCAGCATTGACCATTGCGCCTCTGGACATAACATAATGATATGGCACATCACTATAGGCGAATACTACCTGGTCAATGGAGTGCGAATGTATCATGTCGATAAGTTCGGCTTCCGGGAATATGGGAATGCCATCAGGATACAGGTCACCTGTAAGTACGGCCGGATATGTCCTGCCCTCTATGTCTGGTATCTGGGTGGCAGTGAACGCTGCCACGTGGTAAGCAGGATTGTTCCTGAAACATACATTAAAATTGTGGAAATCACGACCTGCCGCCCCCATTATTATGATTTCAGTTAGATTGTTGCTCATATAGCTGCCCTCATCCTGTTCGTTATATTTGTAATAATATTTGCTCTTGCATATTCAATTATTTTGGCATAATATTAAATCCCATTTTCCTGAAATCTTTGTCAAAGGTAAAAACATCATTAATGCCAATGCTTTTCATCAATGCAAAACTGGTACAATCAGTAAAGCTCAATTGCTTGTCATTATATTTCTCAAAGATGGCCAGTGCATCCTTATAGATAGTCTCATCAACTCTCCGCAACTCAATAATTTTCGAACTGTGGATATTTTGCCCCCAGTTGACAGCCTGGGCATGCCCCACCTTGAACCTTATCATGGTCAAAGTTTCATCTATGATATAATCTGAGGTGATAAGCCTTGTTGGCCTGAATTTTCCATTACGCATATCCATCAAGAAACGTTGGGCTGATTTGTAGTAGTTATCCCTGTCATTTGCCAGAGCCAGAAATGCAGACGTGTCAATGAAAAGCACATTTCATACCTTGTATATCCGGTCATGGTTCTCTGACAGTTGCTCATCACTTGAGAACATCCCTGATGTCTTGAAGAAAGGGTCATCCTTGTCAAGCCCTGACTTACTCCTTACCCAGAACAATACAGCCTCCCTGACAGCATCCTTTAATGTAAGATGTTTCTCATCGGCCACTTTTTTCAGCCCTGAATATTCATGATCTTCCAGTTTTACCTGTACATGTTTGAATGACATGATATATCACCATGTAATATCAACATCTTATCATAAAATGTTATTGCTTGACGAGATCTTGTAATTCATATAATTCGCCCCCGGCCTGTCAAGTAAGATCAACATGGCCGGCAGCAACGTCAGTGTCAATAACAATATCATCAGGATGGATGAGAATGCAATGATACCGAACCATACCATCAGCGGGAAGGGGGACAGCATCATAGCGGCAAACCCGCCTGATGTGGTAAGTCCCGAGGTCACGATGGCCTTACCTATCCGTGAGATAGTGGTCCGGATAGCATCCCTGGGTTCGGCACCGTTTTCCCTTTCTTCATTATAGCGGTGCATAATGTGGATGGAATAGTCCACTCCCAGGCCCAGGATGATACTGTTGGTACTGATACTAAGCGTGGTCTGGGGGATGCCCAGCATCCACATCAGGGCGCCGCTTATGGATATCACTACTATTATGGGAGCCATAGGGATAAGCGCCCTTACCACTGACCCGAATATCAGGAACATGGCTAAAAATACGAACACAAAACTGAGAAGAGTCATCCGTATCTGGCCGTCGGTCATGGTATGCCCGATCTCATTGTTCAGTAAAGGTTCTCCAGTTATGGTAATATCCATGTCAGGTTGTACAAATTCGATAGAAGAGCGAATATTGTTAAGGGCATCGTCCAGTCTTTTTCCGTCCATGTGTTCCACTGTCAGGTCGATGACCCCGAGGGTAGCATACGGATAATTTACCAGCTTTCGCCTCCTGGCAGGGTCCATTTCATCGATCAGGTACGGGATGTCCTGGTTTTCAGGCAGGCTGCCACCGTCTGACAGTGCCGAAGCCAGACTGCCTGTATGCTGCACAGCAGGTTCATGCGCCTGCAAATAATCGGATAGGGTCAGCATTTCCTGCAATGTTTTTCCGGAGGTGATATCGTCAGACCTTATTACCAGGGAAATAGTATCGGTACCGCCTGTCAGGTCTCGCATTTCATCCATGAACCTTATGGCCTGGATATCCTGGGGAAAATATTGATAGAAATCTGTAAGGGTATCCACCTTTGGATACATTGCTGCACTTGAAAAAGTCACACCGATAACGAGCAGCAGGATGAATATGGGATGTCTTGTAGAATTACGGGCAGTATATTCAAGAATCCTGTCCAGTACATTTGGGGCAGGTTTTTGGTACCCTGAACTGCCTTTATCTACCAGTTTCAAGACAGCAGGGATGAACCAGATAGCAGTAATATATGACAGGACAAGTCCGATAGATACGGCCATGCCGAAATACTCCAGGTCAGGAATATTTGCGAAATACATACTGCCAAAGCCAACAAGGGTGGTGATAATGGCAAGTCCCACTGCCTTACCCATGCGGGTGATGGAGACCTCGATGGCCTCATCGACATCCAGCCCCTTTGAGCGTTCTTCTTCGTACCGGGTCATGACCTGGATGCCGTAATCGATACCCAGGCCTATCAATACGCTTAAAAAGCCTGTCAGTATCATGGACATGGGTATTTCCAGCACACCCATAAGACCGAAAGCCATGGCCAGTGCAATGGTGACCGCCATTAGGGGCAAAAACGGCAGATACTTTCCCCTGACAACGGTCCTGAAAAATATGTACAATATTGTTATCATTAATATTAGTGCCAGACCGAACATCATGCCCATGCTCATGCCCATGATCATCCCAAGCTAGTAGTCAAGCATGGGCCCGCCTGAGGCTTCCACTGCCACACCCGGGGGCCGGTCAACGAAATCAATGGCTTTTTCAATATCAACGGCAATGTCCCCCGGCTGTTCGAGTTCAGGTACCTGGACAATGATGAGGGCAGTGTCACGCCTGGGTATGACCCCTTCCAGGATACCGCTGTCGTATGATGTCTGCAGTGCTTCCTGGCTTGAAGCTTCCTTTTCTGTCACCCTGCCAACAGCAGAACTGGTTGAGATGACATAATCCAGTCCTTGTAATTGCCTCTCCAACGTGGCAAGGTAATCAAAGACATAGGGCTCAAGCACGTTTTCGGTCCTGACCATTACAAAGACTGTATCTGTGCCGAAGTTTTTCTGGTAGGCCTTGAAATCGTTATATACAACACTGTCCTTTGGGAAGAAGGTTTCAGAACTGGTGACCATCTGTACCTGGGAGGCAAAAAACAGGGAAATGAACACAGCAACTGCTAATATACTGATGACGGTCTTTGGATGTCGTATTGCATTTGTGGAAAGACCATGCAGGATAAAGTGGATTATTCTGGAAATATTTACCGAACTCCTGTGTACGAGATTGTCGGAAAAGTCTAATTTTCGAGTATTTCAGCTTTACTGTATAAGCTTGACCGGGCGCAGCATAGTGATTTGGTTTTAACAATATTTATGGAAGTGTAACTATTCAGCCACCCTATAGAGATAGTCGGAAAAG
>DAOUWY010000016.1 GCA_030666885.1 Methanosarcinales archaeon | reverse complement strand
GTTAACATCCAGGGAGGTACAGACTATACGGGGCCTTATCAGGCGGATTCAATATCGGTTAAAGAATCTGGAATGATTGATTGAAGGGATGTGAAGGTAGAAGTGTGGACGAGATAGTGGTAAAATTCTTGATTATTTGGTTATTTGGATACAAGGGGTGTGTGGGATATGCAAGTTAGGCCGGGTGTGGAATAAAGTATTATAGTTTAAAAGTCTCCAACTCAGGTGCTGCATTGGCAACAGTAGTTGGAGTCCTAATTGAAGTATCGGTAATGCTGGCACTTGTAAAGATATGTCTTTATTCAATTAAGATAGATGGGGAAGTATGGTTAAATTAATAATCGATGAAGCAAAATGTAACGGCTGCGGCGATTGTGTAAAAGTGTGCAAGAGCCGGAG
The DNA here is from genome assembly GCA_030666885.1 of Methanosarcinales archaeon. GTDB lineage: Archaea > Halobacteriota > Methanosarcinia > Methanosarcinales > Methanocomedenaceae > Methanocomedens_A. Next base: position 15,683 of record DAOUWY010000016.1, on the reverse strand, counting down.
CCTGGAAATACGTGATGGTGTATGTGTTGCGACCAGGCCGGATGAATGTAAACTTTGTATGCTGTGTAAGGTAACCTGCCCAAGCAGGGCCATTGAGATTGAGGTATAAACTTATGGACAAAGATAAAGGGTGCAGTTGTTTTAATGCTGCCCTTGTGGACAATGCCCTGAAGAAAAAGAAAAGCAGCCTGCACGATGCCACATGTCCGGTGTGCCACAAGACCTTCACAACAAATCGTGAGGGGGATGAGGTGGTATGTTTTGATTGCAAAAAAGGTCTCAAACACAGGGTTGAGGTGCTGGGTATGGGGGGAAAGATGTACAATGATACGCTGAATGCGGTTGTGCAAGCAGTGTTGGGGACAGAGTTCAGGGTTATACCCGTGACAGATGTTGAGACCATAATGAGATACGGTGTGGCTGTTACTCCTGCTGTGGTGGTTGACTGCAAGGTTATGTGTGAGGGTAGGGTGCCTGAAGATAGTGAGATATGTGAGTGGATAGGCAAAGCTTGAATAATAGAATATATAAGTGAAGGTTATAAGCCACGAAATTACATATGTCATCGGTTAAGCAATTTCCAAGCACATGTTTGACTATTTAAATAAGTTCTGCATAGTGATTTCCAATTTTAAACCTTAAATTATAACACCAAGAATAACACTTTTGTTACAATTCGTATCTTAACCGATGATAAATGATCTTTATTCAAACAACAAAATTCTGATAAATCCAGTTCTGAATCCATTCATATCCCTCAATAGATGGATTACATATAAACTATTTTAATATTGTCTGTTAATCAGGGACACGACCCTTATTTTTTACGCAGTAGTTATATCTTCAGTAATCCAATTATCAAGGGATGAATACTTTACCTTAAGACCCTCTGCAATTAATTTAGATACGATTTTAGAAAAATCATCTGAACGATAATAGATTAACTTCTTTTTTCCAATAATGTTCTTTTCGACCAGCCCAAATTTTTCCAACCCCATTATATCTGTTCTCGCAGTTTGGTAAACAGTATTAAATATATTTTGAATCTCTTTTATTGTTAAAGTTAATTTAGGGTCATCAGATAATAATTTCAGTATGTCAATTTGCCTATCATTGATATTTTTAATTTTCTTGAAATTATATAATTCACTTTTTTCCTGGATTTTTCTATTAATATATTCTTTTAAACTATCAAAAGCCAAACCCATTGTTTTCAATTGATAATTTATAAAATAAGTTAAATCGTTTTCATCAAGTTCTGTATATAAATAAGCTCTTGCATATTGTGCAGGAGATATCATAATCATTCTGGAGATAGACATATATTCAATAAGCCAATAACCTTCCTTAAGCAAATACCAATAAAAAATTGCTCTTGCTGTTCTTCCATTTCCATCTACAAAGGGATGGATATAACCAATTAGAAAATGTAAGATTGTGGCTCTGACAATTGGATGAATAAATCGTTCTTTGTTATTATCATTTGCAAAAATACAAAAGTCATCAATGATTTTTTCAATATATTTGCAATCCGGTGGAAAATAAATAACTCGTCCATTTGAATTTACAACCGTAATATCATTTGATTTTCTGAAATTTCCCTCATCACCCGGATTTTTTAATGTGTCTTTTGTAATAATTGAATGAATTTCAAGAATTAATTCAGTTGTTATTTTTTCATCTTTTAATTCAGTCAATTTTTTGATTGTGTGATAATTATTCAAAATCATTTGTTCAGATCTATCTTTTGGCTTCCTTTCTTCCCTTAACATCTTCTTTGCATTTTTTCTCGTTGTGGCAGCTCCCTCTAATTGGCTTGAAGCAATTGCCTCTTCCATAATCGAATTAATTAAATATTTATTCTTATCAGCACTTGGAATAATCTCTTCTCCCCCAAGCCTTCCCCACAGATCAAGATCAAATTCATGTAGTTTTTGTTGAATATCAGTTGTTAAATTATATTTGAAATCAAATCCTTCGATATCACTTATTTTAATTTTTTCTGCATTTAAATTTCTATTTATTTTAACAAGTATCCATAATTTTTCTGGATGAATTTGTCCAATTCTTTTTTTGTATTTAAATTCAGACCAATATAAATATCTATCAATGGCCTCTTTGATTAGTGGTCTACAAGCATCATTTTCTAAATATTTAAGTGCATCACTAAATTCATTACCTGTTATTATTGGTGGACTTTCCGGAATTTTCATGAATTATTTTACCTGCTGTTAATTACTAATTTTAATGACATTAGTAATCAATGGTAAATAAACATGCCTGAATGTTAATTACTAAATTAGTAGATATTAGTAATCTTTTACTATTAAAGAGGTTGTCTAACAATTACTCTGAAATCCGCGAATGCCTCTGAATTCATTTAGAAGTAGTGCGACGCGTGCTTTGAAGCACAAGAAAAATAGAAAACAACGCCGGTAAAAACACACCCTACCGGCGCAAATCTAATACCGGAACCTAATCGACCTTAATAGATTTCTTATCAGACCTGTCGTACTCGAACACCACTTCCAGCACTCCATTCATATAAGTCGCCTTTGCCGAATCAACCAGCACCCTGGCAGGCAGTTCCACACGTTCCGAATACTTCCTGTCCTCATTTTTTGCCTTAATGTTCAGCAAAGTCCCGGCAATCTCAAGGCTGACATCCTCCCTGGTAATACCAGGCATTTCCACAACCACATGCAAGCTATCTTCAGCTTCCATGATATCAACAAGAGGCTTGCGCACACCTGCTTCCACATGTGCAACATCACCCTTGTGCTCCAACCCAATCCCGGAGAACATTTCATCCCTCAGGCTTACATTACCGAACTCCCTGATCTCAGGCGGTTCATTTCCGTGCTGGGTCATGGAATATCCCCATACAAGGGGCTCACCCATCTCTTCATTATCGATCCTGGATTCTAACATACTCCTGATCATTTCATCCATATCTTCGAAAATATCCTCAAATATATCCTTTCGTCTCCTATTCCACATTATCAATCACCTTATTAATTTGTTATCATGCATATATCTTGTATTTTTCCTCAGTTTCATCCTTTGAACCCACAGTAGCATACCTGGCGAATTCACTTGCAAGCTTTTCATAATCCTGGAGTTTACCACAGGACGAAGTGGGCTTAACCCGGGTCATGGCACTATCGAAATTGTCCATTGTGATGACAATAGAATCCTTGATCGTCTTAGCTTCTTCCCTGTCCATGCCGGGCGTGATCTTCTCTCGTAGTGCCATAATGGATGCTTCCCTGCAAATTGCCTCGATATCAGAACCCACATATCCATCTGTCATCCTGGCCAGCTCGGTCAGGTCCACTTTGTTATCCAGCGGTTTGCCACCCAGGTGTATCCTAAAGATTGCCTTCCTGGCATCGGCACCAGGCGGTGTTACATAGATCAACCGGTCCAGTCTTCCGGGCCTGAGCAATGCCGAATCCACCATATCAGGTCTGTTGGAAGCTGCTATTACCAGTACGTCCTTAAGTTCCTCCATGCCGTCCATTTCAGTCAGTATCTGGCTGATGACCCGTTCAGTGACATGGCTGTCGAAACTTGCCCCCCTTATAGGTGCGATACTGTCTACTTCATCAAAGAATATGATAGCCGGACTGGCCTGTTTAGCTTTCCTGAAAGTCTCACGTACGGCTTTTTCACTCTCACCAACATACTTGCTCAACATCTCAGGTCCCTTGATACTGATAAAGTTAGCCTCGCTCTCGTTTGCTACTGCCTTGGCGAGCATGGTCTTGCCTGTACCCGGAGGCCCGAAGAGCAGTATACCCTTAGGTGGTTTTGTGTTGATGGCCTCGAAAGCTTCAGGGTACTTGAGTGGCCATTCCACTGCCTCTACCAGTTCTTGTTTGATGGCATCCAGTCCACCGACGTCAGTCCACCGCACCTGGGGTATCTCAAAGAACACTTCCCTCAATGCAGAGGGTTCGATATTCTTAAACGCCTCATCAAAGTCCTTGTGAGTAACTTCCAGTTTTTCAATGACTTCGGCAGGGATCTCCTCATCCATATTGATCTCAGGGAGGAACCTGCGCAGTGCGTGCATGGCTGCTTCTTTACAAAGTGATGACATGTCGGCACCCACAAACCCATGTGTACGCTCCGCAATCCTTTTCAGTTTGCCTTCATCGTTACCATCACAATTAAGTTCAGCAGATAAGGGCATGCCCCTGGTGTGTACCTGTAATATCTCCAGCCTGCCGTTCATGTCAGGGATACCGATCTCTATCTCCCTGTCGAACCGTCCGCCCCGTCGCAAAGCCTCGTCAATGGCATTTGGCCGGTTTGTAGCTGCTATCACGATAACCTCGCCCCTGCCCTTAAGCCCGTCCATCAGGCTGAGCAGCTGGGCCACTACCCGGCGTTCGACCTCACCTGTGACCTCACCACGTTTTGGTGCGATACTGTCGATCTCATCAATGAATATAATAGTAGGTGCGTTCTTTTCTGCCTCATCAAACATATCCCTGAGATGTTTTTCACTCTCGCCGTAGTATTTAGATACTATCTCGGGACCGCTGATGGACACGAAATTAGCATCGGTCTCATTAGCCACTGCCTTAGCTATCAGGGTCTTGCCTGTTCCGGGCGGACCATGTAGCAGTACGCCTTTAGGCGGGTCAATTCCCAGTTTCTGGAAAAGTTCCGGATGGCGCAGTGGGAGTTCGATCATCTCCCTGACAAGTTCGATCTCGCGCCTTAAACCCCCTATGTCTTCATAAGTTGTCTTCAGCGATCCTTTAAGTTTGCTTTCATCCACAATCTCATCCTTGAGGTTGATGGCTGTACTCTTCCCCACAAATACAGGGCCGGTGGGGCTGGTGGATAATACCACGAAGTTCAGGGGGTTGCTGACTGTTTCTACCCTGATCTGCTGTCCCTTATTAATTGGCCTGCCTTCCAACAGCCTGTGGATGTACTGGGCACCGCCTACCAGCCTGATGGCCTGGGTAGGTGCAAGTGTAATCCTCTTTGCTTCTTTAGCTTCTGCTTTCTTGATCTTTACTTTGTCATCCAGGCTGGTCCCGGCATTATTACGAATATTACCATCGATCCTGATCAGGTCATTCCCCCTGTCTTCAGGATAAGCAGGCCATACGATGGCATATGTGGTATCTTTACCAACAATCTCTATATAATCGCCGCTTACCAGTCCGAGCAGTTCCATCTTTTCCCGCTCGATACGTGCGATGTCGCGTCCCACATCACGGTGGTGGGATTCCGCAATCCTGAGTGTCAGTTCCCTGGCCATTTTTTTGCCTCCATTACTTATTCTTATATATTGTATCTATTAATGAATAGTATTTATTACTTGTTGCTTTAGATAAGGGTTAATAACTGCCTGTTGTTTATTTGCCGTTCATTCATTATTCCCCTTTCTCTCAATGACCGGATAGGTTCTTCCATGAAATATTCGGGTTTCCCCATGCTCATGGAAAGAGAGCGCATATCCTGCGGTTTTTTCAGGACCGCCATTAAGATCTCTTCTTCTGGTTTGTTTTTTGCCACTTCATGGACCCATTTGACACAATTAGCCATAACATCTGTCATCTCCCCTTCGATCTTGCGCTGCTGGTCTGCGAGCTGCCGCCTCCGGGATTCCAGTTCGAACAATTCCGTGTTCAGTTTTTTCAGTGTTTCAACGGATTTTGTGTTATTCGTGGGACCCCGGTGGGGACTTTTCGGCTTTTCCGGTTGTGGCTGCTGCAGGACCGTGCATGTTTCTACAGTATAGGAGTACGGCGACACAAATACTTCCAGTTTCAGGTTCTCTGTTATATGGTAGTATTTGCGCCGCTGTTCATTGGTGTTTGCACGGACCAGTCCGGTCTGCTCAAGCTGTTCCAGGTGCCCCAGTATTGCCTTGGGACCTACACCAAGGCGCTCGGCGATCTCGCTTACATAGTAGGGCCTGGTGGCGAGTAGCCGGATGATATTTCTCCGGTTCTCGTTTCCAAGCAAATCCAGCAGTTGTGTTGACTCCATAGACCTGTTCATCCTGATATTTGAGTGATTATTTATATTTGGTTAGTAACACGAGGTTAGTAATTTATAGTTATTAACCTATAGTTATTGACACTTGGTTACTAACCTATAGTTAGGTCATATAGTATATAAATATATCTTATCCTGCCTTACTTCCTGAATGCAACCACAAAAATTTAAGCACAGATGACGGCATAACACTTAAACAAAGATAAAATAAGGTGATTTTTAGATACCTATCGAGGCACACGCCCTTACAAAACGATTCGGACAACTTGCAGCCGTGGACAAACTCGACCCCCGTAGTAGCACAGGGCGAGTTCTTCGGCTTTCTCGGCCCCAACGGCGCAGGCAAGACTACTAATCTGCAAATGCCAAGCGGTCAGTGCTATGCGGCCAGCCCCCACCCACCTCAGGCACAGCCACTGTCCTTGGCATAGATGCCGCCGCCGATCCCATTGCCGCCAGGGCAGCGGGACCATATTCCTAAGCACACACATCCTTGAACTGCCAGGGAATCTATGCCCCAGGCACCCTTTTTTAACAGTTCTTATCTCCTTGCATAATCCATGGTGCTGGTCCTGTTACAGTTTGCTTATGCCCGATTTTCCGTGCCGGTAGCACAAACATTTTTATCATTCTATTACCAAATAAATGACAATATAGCAGCGCTTTACATTGCAGGACCTGATATTCTACCGGTCGCTGCCTGAAAGTCGCTGGAGGAATGTATTGCTCAACAAAAAAAAGGATACATTAACAAACTGGGTAAAACCCATAGCAAGGATATTCAGCAGGATAAACCCTAACACAGTAACTGTACTGGCCCTGGTATTCTGCATTGCTGCCGGACTATATTTTGCAGCAGGTAATCTGGTAATTGCAGGATTTATGCTGCTACTTGGAGGATTCTTTGATGTGCTTGACGGGGCCGTGGCCAGGGAGAACAACCGGGTCACAAAGTTCGGCGGCCTGCTCGATTCGGTATTAGATAGATATGCCGATGCCGCCGTGTTTTTAGGTATCATGTGGGGAGGGCTTGCAGCGTTCCCGCCTTATATCGAGAATGACTGGTTCATCGGCGGCTTAGCACTTACAGGGTCGCTACTTGTCAGTTATACAAGAGCAAGGGCAGAGGCTGGCGGGACAGGAGTACTGAACATAGGATTAGCAGAGCGGGCCGAGCGGATAATATTGATCATACTGGGCGCATTCACAGGATTATTGCACTGGGCGATCCTGGTGGTGGCGGTGATATCCCACCTCACGGTCCTGCAGCGTATGATAGCAGCCAGGAAAATCCTGAAGGAACAATGAATCATTTTAGGTCCTGCTTTATGGCAGGCAGGACCATTTGCACCATTACCTGACAGGTGGCCCCATGCAGGTATTTTCCTTTTAATTACTAGCTTCCTTTTTACTAAGGTAATCTTCAATGGCAGCATGCAGCCCGTCAGCAGCCAGGTTCGAGCAGTGCAATTTGACAGGCGGCAGCCCGTCCAGTGCATCGGCCACACTGTCCCGTGTAATCTCAAGAGCTTCTTCAATACTCATACCCATAGCCATTTCTGTGATCATGCTGCTGGTTGCAATAGCAGCACCGCAGCCAAAAGTCTTGAATTTTATATCTGTCAGTTTACCGTCTTCGACCTTGATATGGATTGTCATCATATCGCCGCAAACAGGATTACCCACTTCTCCCACACCGTCGGCATCCTCTATCTCACCAACGTTCCTGGGATTGCTGAAATGATCCATTACCTTTTCACTGTACATATTTCTACCACTTCAATATTAAAATAATATACTAATTTAATAATTCAACAATTTAATAATTAATCTTTCGGAGCAATGGGTGACATAGCTCTTAGTTTTTTCACGATATCTACCAGGTTTTCTACCAAATAATCCACTTCATCCATAGTATTGTCACGCCCCAGTGTGATCCTGAGATTTCCATGTATCTCTTCCGGTATGATACCCAGGGCCGCAAGTACATGTGAAGGTTCCAGCGATTTTGACGAGCAGGCAGAACCTGTGGATACAGCCACTCCTTTCATGTTGAGCATCATGAGCAGGGATTCGCCTTCCACATAACTGAACCTAGCATGCACATTATTGCACAGTCGTTTCGTGGGATGCCCGTTCAGGTATGATTCGGGAATTGAGTCCAGTATCTTACTGATCATGTTATCCCTTAAGTTGACCAAGTATTTTGTATCACCCTCCAGCCTCTGTTTAGCCAGTTCGGCGGCTTTTGCCAAGCCCACAATACCAGGAATATTCTCTGTACCGGCACGTTTTCCCATTTCATGGCTGCCGCCTTGCGACAGGCCCTGGAGCCGGGTGCCTTTGCGCACATACAGTGCACCCACACCTTTTGGTCCGTATATCTTGTGGGCGGATATTGACAGCATATCCACGCCAAGCTCATTCACATTGACCGGCATCTTGCCAACGGACTGGACTGCATCGGTATGTGCCGGGATCCCATGCATACGGGCAATTGCACTGATCTCCTTAATGGGCTGTATTGTGCCGATTTCGTTGTTGGCGTGCATGATGGAAATCAATATTGTATCATCGGTAATAGCATCTTCAACAGCAGCGGGGTCTACCAGTCCATGGTTGTCTACAGGTACGTAAGTAATTCCATAGCCCAGGTCACCGAGATATTTACAAGTATTGAGTATGGCAGGATGTTCGATTACCGAGGTTATGATATGTTTTCCTTTATTCCTTTTCAGGTAAGCTATGCCTTTCAAAGCTAAGTTATCTGATTCGGTCCCGCCTGATGTGAATATTATCTCTCCGGGTTCGGCCCCGATAAAATCAGCGACCGTTTTCCTTGAACTGATCAATGCCTGTGCCGCCTCCTGCCCGAAAGTATGAAGACTGGATGCATTCCCGAATAATTCATCATAAAAGGGCAGCATTGCATTTACAACTTCAGGATCAGGTCTGGTCGTAGCACCATGATCCATGTATATCCGCACCACTTTATTATCACCTCGATTTAAGGGGTACATATTTCCCAATATGCATATAATTTCCTGAATCGATAAATGTAAAATATAGTAATTAGTACGTACAGGATATACTATCCAATACGTCCTATCTGTTAGTATATTAAGTGAAAATTAAACTTTTATCTGTTCCGGGGAAAAACCCCTTTTTACAAGCACATCTTTCATTCTGCTTTTATGATTTCCCTGCAATTCAATTGCATCGCCCTTCACCGTGCCACCACAGGCGAACTTGGATTTAAGATAAGTTATTAATTCGTGTAGATCAATTTCATATGGATCCAGACCTTCAATAACTGTCACCTCTTTTCCATATCTCCGCCGATTTATCTTCACAATAATTCGCTGTTGTTCCTTTGCGACTTCCTCACAGATACAAAGCTCTTTGGGAAGACCACAAACGGTACACATCTCTGAACTCATTTCTTGAATTGTTCCTCCATATTAGGATAGATACAGCATTATTATATTTAATGCCTTTGCATTGGTTGATACTGATGGTATTAATATACAATGGTACGCCCATTGCTAATGAGATTTCATATGCGAAAAATATTTTCAGCCAGATGCTGGGATTAATGCTGCATAAGAGCATACCTGTGGATTTTGCCCTTATTTTTGTCCTTAAAAGACCTGGTACGGTCGGAGTCCATATGTTGTTCATGCGTTTCCCCATCGATGTAATATTCCTGGATGCTGATAAAAAGATTATCGGGACTGCCACACTAAAACCATGGACAGGTCACAAACGGATGAAAGGGGTCAAGTATATTATTGAAATGACCCGGGGAACTGTGGAAAGATTCAATTTGATACCAGATGAACAATTGACCTTTTAAACAATTGACCTTCTGAATAATTAAGCTTCAGGGAATGAGGCAAAAATATCATAACTTTTATGAGATGTATCGGACAATAACTATTTAGGGTAATATATATGGGCATAACGATACTCTGGCTGAACCGCAAGGATATGGATGGGTTGATAGACATACACAATGTACTTCCGGTTGTGGAAAAAGCGTTCTGGGAGCATGGTCTGGGCAAGGTCCAGATGCCGCCGAAGGTCTACCTCGATTTTAAAGCTCACAACGGCGACCTGCGCACTATGCCTGGTTATCTGGAAAATATGGATATCGCAGGCGTCAAACTGGTGAATGTGCATCCCGATAACCCAAAGATCGGGCTGCCTACGGTCATGGCACTGATGGTACTGAATTCCACAAAGACAGGCGCACCCCTGGCAGTGATGGATGGGACCACCCTGACCAACCTGCGTACCGGTGCTGCCGGTGGAGTGGCTGCAAAGTATCTTTCAAGGGAGGATTCAAGGGTTGTGGGCCTGGTAGGACTTGGGAGGCAGGCAAGGACGCAGCTTCGTGCCATTATGGAAGTCAGGGACATTCGGATGGTAAAGATATTTGACCGGTCCAGTGAGTCTACTGTTGCATTTAAAGTAGAGATGGAGAATGAGATGGGAGTGGAAATCGAATCAGAACCAAATGCCCATGAAGTATGTGATTGTGATATCCTCGTGACCACAACCCCGGTAAAGAGTCCGGTGGTCAAGGCTGGCTGGATCAGGGAAGGTACCCATATCAATGCTATCGGGGCGGATGCCGCAGGCAAGGAAGAACTTGATCCGATGATTCTTAAAAATGCAAAGGTAATAGTAGATGCTATCCAACAGGCATCCCATTCGGGCGAGGTGAATGTGCCCATCTCAACAGGTATTTTTTCAGTGAACGAGATATATGCCGAACTGGGCCAGGTGGTCAGTGGCATCAAGCAGGGACGGGAGAACGATGGTGATATAACAGTATTTGACTCAACCGGTCTTGCCATCCAGGATGTGGTAACTGCAGACCTGGCCTACCAAAGGGCGCTGGAGAGGAAAGTGGGATTAGAACTGGAGTTATTCTGATTTCCTGATTCCCAGCCCAGCAAATTAAAATCACATCCTTTTTAAGTAAGAAAGTCGAAGACTTATTATACGTGACTAGTGACTATGGTAGAGTCGTCAACTTACATGTGGCTAGTGACTTTGGTAGAGTCGTCAATTTACATGTGACCAGCGACTATGGTAGAGTCGACAACTTACACGTGACTAGCGACTATGGTAGAGTCGTCAACTTAGTTTAAATGAGGGAAATAAATGAATTTGAATGCAACTTTCATTTCAGGAAGGACTGTTAACCAGGGTTGTAACCTGGAAAACAAGACTTCACAAGCGTATTTTGATGCTGCAGCGTATTGTGAGATGAACTCAAAAGATGCCAGTTCGTTAGGTATTGAGTCCGGAAACAACGTCAAGGTGACTACGGATCACGGAAGTGTTGTAGTGCCGATGGCAATTTGTGATGGCAACCCGGATGGTTTGGTGTTCATACCCATGGGACCATGGGCCAATGCGGTTGTAGACCCTGATACAAAAGGATGCGGAATGCCCGGATACAAGGGTATTTCTGCAGTAGTAGAGCCAACTGATGAAAAAGCACCGACCATGCCTGAACTCATGGCCAGGTTAAAATGAGGGAGGTAGGATATGATAATCAAAGATGTACTTTGTCCATTCTGCGGATGTCTGTGTGATGACCTGACAGTGGAAGTGGAGGACAATAAGGTAATTGATGTGCAACATGCCTGCAAGATAGGCACAAGTAAGATCAAGGGCCATGACAGGATCAAGGCGCCCATGATGCGGGATGACAAGAACGGTGAGTTCAGGGAAGTATCCTATGATGAGGCCATTAATGAGTCTGCAAAGATACTTGCCAATTCCAAGCGTCCGCTGTTGTACGGCTGGGCCTCGGGCGTATGCGAGATGATGAAAAAAGGTGTCCTGCTCAATGAAGAAGTGGGAGGAATTATAGATAATACTGCCAGTGTATGTCACGGGCCGTCTGCCCTGGGTGTCCAGGAGAAGGGACTACCCACCGGTACCCTGGGACAGTTCGCAAACAGGGCTGATCTGGTAGTGTTCTGGGGCTGCAACCCGGTACAGGCCCATCCCAGGCATATGAGCAGGTATTCGGTATTTAACAAAGGATTTTTCGCTGGCAAGGGCCGCAAGTCAAGGAAAATCGTGGTATTTGATGTAAGAAAGACCGATACTGCCGAAATGGCTGACGAGTATGTACAGGTGAATCCCGGAGAGGACTATATGGTTATGTCTGCCCTGCGGGCTATTATTGCTGACAAAGCCGACGTGGTCCCTGATAGTGTTGGCGGTGTGCCCAAAGAAAAATTAGTTGAACTGGGAGAAGCCTTGAAGGGGGCTAAGTTCGGTATTGTTTATTTCGGTATGGGCCTGACCCAGAGCCGGGGTAAGTACAAGAACATCGATAATGCGGTGTCTCTTATCACCGAACTGAACGCCCACGGTAAGCACAGTATCATACCCATGCGCGGTCATTACAACGTGACCGGATTCGGTCAGGTGTGCGCCTGGGAGACAGGTTTTGTCAATGCCGTGGATATGTCAAGGGGCATTCCATACTATAATCCCGGCGAAACCTGTTCCAATGACCTGCTGATGCGGGAGGAGATTGATTCAGCTATGGTCATTGCCGGGGATGCAGGAGCGCATTTCCCTGCCCAGTCCATTGCACGTATGGGAAAAGTACCTGTAATACAGGTTGACCCGTTCCATAACCCGACTACGGAAATGGCAAATATCGTGATACCAACCAAGGTATCTGGCGTGGAACTGGAAGGCACTGCATACAGGATGGATTCTGTGAGTCTGCGGATGCGTAAAATCGTAGATGTGGACTTCCCATCTGATGAAGAGGTGCTGGATAAGATAATTGCAAAGGTAAGAGAGATAAAGGGGGCTTCATCATGAGTGAAATGCTGATTAAAAACGCAACTGTGTATGACCCTATCAATAATATCAACGGGGATATGATGGATATTGCCGTTAAGGATGGCAAGATAGTAGACAGTGTGAGTGGCAGTGCCCGGACCATAGATGCCGGAGGCCGATTGGTCTATCCGGGCGGTGTGGACGCACATACCCATATTGCTGGCAGTAAGGTGAATGTGGGACGTATTATGCGGCCTGATGATTCACGCCTGAACAATAAACCCGGGACCAAAGTGACCCGGCCCCGTACCGGATATACTGTGCCAAATGTATATTCTATGGGATATGGATATGCTGAGATGGGATATACAACAGCTTTCGAGGCTGCTGTTCCTATCTTAAAAGCAAGGCATACCCATGAGGAACTGGAAGAGATACCCATCATTGACAAAGGCGGCCTGACACTGTTTGGCAGCAACTGGATGGTCATGGACGCTATTCGTGAGAACGATCTGGACAGGCTGGCGGCATATGTGGCCTGGGGCCTGCTGGCATCACGTGGCTGGGGTATCAAGATCGTGAACCCTGGCGGCGGCGAAGCATGGGGATTCGGCAAGAACGTATCAGGTCTGGACGACCCGGTGCCTAACTTTGAAGTAACGCCCAGGCAGATAGTCAGGAACCTGGCTGAAGCTAATGAGAAATTGAACCTTCCCCACAGCATACACCTGCATTGCAACAACCTGGGTAAGCCAGGTAACTACGAGACCACGCTGGCAACTTTTGATGTCTGCAAAGACATTAAATCCAAGCGGGACCGTCAGTCATTGCACGTAACCCATGTGCAGTTCAATGCGTGGGGCGGCAACCACTGGGGCGATTTCGAATCAAAGGCAGAACCAATTGCTGATTACCTGAACAATAACGACTTTTTAACCATTGATATGGGCCAGCTGGTGTTCGGCAGTGCTACCACAATGACCGCAGACGGTCCGGTGCAGTATGCCAATGCAAGGCTGCTTAAGGCCAGGTGGTCAAACGGCGATGTGGAGCTTGAGGACTCGTCAGGTGTTACTCCCCTGGAATACCATCCGCAGAGCTATATCCACGGTATCATGTGGGCTATTGGACTTGAACTGGCCCTGCTGACCAAGGACCCATGGCAGGTCTTGATGACCACGGACCACCCCAATGGCGGGCCGTACGTCAACTACCCGATGGTCATGACCATGCTGATGAGCAAGAAGAGGCGGGAGGAAGAAATGGCAAAGATAGCTGAGCTGACCTTTGAACGCACAAGCATTGCCGGCATTGACAGGGAACTGGACTGGTATGATATTGCTATCAAGACAAGGGCTACACATGCCAAGGTGCTTGGAATAGTAGAGCATGGAAAAGGCCATCTTGGTGTGGGTGCTGATGCCGATATCGCGATATATGATATCAAGCCTGATGAGACTGATGCCACTACCGAGTATAATAAGGTGGAGGCTGCATTCAGACACGCTGCTTATACTATCAAGGGCGGCGAGATTGTGGTTAAGGACGGCGAGATCACTGCTACACCTGCGGGTAAGACCTTCTGGGTGCGCTCTAGTGCACCTGCGGATGGACATGAACGGATGATGGAAGACCTGAAGATGAAGTTCAAGAAATATTATTCTGTGAACTTTGCCAACTACATGGTCCAGGATGAGTATGTGGAGCATCCGTATGTGGTTGAAACAGGGTACCAGTAAAGGAGGTATGAAGAATGCAGACAGTTACTTTAGTACCAAAAGAACAGTTTAAGATATCTGTTGAAGCTGAAACGATAACACCTGATAATTTTGCAGGCAAGAGCGCTGATGAGATCGGTGCACTTGTGGCATTCGAGGGTAATGCGCCACGGCCTTTGTCAGAGTTGTTCGATATCAAGGTTGACGGCAGCGCTGATGCTGCGGATGACGTGAAGATAGATATAAACGGCAATGTGAACAGGGTGAAGCGTATCGGTGAGGCTATGACTGCCGGGCTCATTATGATAAACGGCGATGTGGATATGAGATGCGGCGCTAAGATGAAGGGCGGCACCATCACCATTAAAGGTAATGCGGATTCCTGGGTCGGCCAGGAGATGACTGGCGGCGAGATCAATGTCCAGGGCGATGCTAACTACTATGTTGGTGCTGGCTATCGCGGCGAGGCCTGCGGCATGCGCGGCGGTAAGATCACGGTGTTCGGAAACGCCAATGATTTTGTTGGCGAGCACATGTGCGGCGGCGAGATCGTGATTAAGGGCAATGCCGGTATCTTGCCAGGGGCGTCCAACAAGGGCGGCAAGATCGTTATTGAGGGCGATACTGACATGCCTGGCAGCGAGATGACCAAGGGCACCATTATCGTTAAGGGTACGGTCAAGGACCTGATGCCTGTGTACCAGCGTGAGGGGATCGAAGCCATAGATGGCGTGGAGTTCACCAAGTATGTTGGCGATGTAGTCGTTGACGGTGTGGGTGAGCTGTTCGTTAAGTGATTGAAGAATAGAAGTTTTTGTGCGGGTAAGTCCCTTTTGGGGTTAAGGGGCTGCCCTCACTTTTTGTTTTTATGAATGTTTTTTAGATGTTTAGGGGAGGGTATACTTTCCTGCGGGCATGGAAGGTAACCGTGTCATGTTTCCACGTTTACAGGGATTTGCATATTTATGAAATGATCTATCGATTTCTTCACCTTAGAAGGAAGCGGGTCATTATGGTCAATATATGATTCAATCAGTTTCTTAGCAACGTCCCGGGCAATTTCCATAGTTTCGGCAATGGTCCTGCCCTGTGCGATTAGCCCCTGTATGGAAT
>DAOUWY010000292.1 GCA_030666885.1 Methanosarcinales archaeon | reverse complement strand
TTCTTCTTATTGTGGTGGGCCTCGATGATCTCCACATCAAACCCGTCCAGGGACCCGGCAGCCTCCTTCAACAGTTCCCAGAAAATATTAACACCCACAGCAAAATTAGGCGATATGACCGCAGCCACACCATTATCCCTGATAGCCTCATGCATCTGATGCGTCTGCTCCTCGCTAAAACCAGTAGTACCCACCACCAGGTTTGCCCCGGCATTGGCAGCACTGACCACATTCCCAGTCGCAGCCGTAGCTATCGTAAAATCGATCACAACCTGCGTATTTGTGTCCTTTATCACGGTTTGTATATCAGCAGGGTCTGATACCGGCACACCCAGGTGGCCTGATCCGATAGCCTCACCCACATCCATTCCGATATTAGCAATATCAAATGCCGCAGAAAGTTCCATATCCCCGCTGTCCAGGATATTCCGGATGATCAGGGTGCCCATCCTGCCACATGCACCGGTAACGGCGGTGCGTATCATACTACAGCGCCCCGATCGCTTTTAATTCAGCCACCAGCTTAGTCTCATTCCCGGAACTCAGGGGCGCAAGGGGCAGTCTCAGGTGTCCCGCAGCCAGTCCGGTCAGTTCGGCCGCTTTCTTCACAGGTATGGGGTTTGTCTCAAGGAACAACGCCTTGATAAGCGGTGCAAGCTGTGTTTCCAGCCTCTTTGCCTCATCCAGGTCCCTATCAGTAAAAGCCGCGACCATAGCCGTCATCTTCCCAGGTACGATATTAGCCACCACACTTATCACACCCACACCACCCAGTTCCATAATAGGCAGGGTATTAGCATCATCCCCTGACAACACAACAAAATCCTCATCCCGGGTCAGCCTGATAATATCAGATATCTGGTCCAGGTCACCACTGGCCTCCTTTATCCCTACGATATTGGGATGACGGGCAAGCTGCGCAGTAATCTCCAGCTTCATATTAAGGCATGTCCTGCTTGGCACATTGTACAATATCTGCGGAATATCCGCATTATCAGCTATCTTAGTAAAATGTTTAAGCAGCCCGGCATCATTAGGCTTGTTATAATAAGGTGTGATCAAAAGTGCTGCATCAGCTCCCGCATCAGCAGCATATTTTGTCAATTCCAGGGCTTCGGCTGTGCTGTTGGCCCCTGTACCGGCAAGAACCGGCACATGACTGTACTCCACAGTTATGTCAATAATTTCCTTATGTTCCTGGAAGGTAAGGGTAGCAGACTCTCCTGTCGTCCCGGAAGGCACAACGCCTGAAATTCCCCCCTCCACCAGGAAATCCATATTGGACTGGATCCCCTCTTTGTCAATCCTGTCATTAGGAGTAAAAGGTGTTATCATTGCAGCCAATACGCCATCCAGCATAGCAGGATCACCTACATTGTACTATTATTTTTATACTATTATTTTGCTTGTCTGTTCTTCTTCCTTGTAATGTATCCTGCAATCCGGTTCCGTATAACCTTGCTCCGGACATTGGTGAACTGGGTGACAAGAGGCTTATTATCCTCAAAATCACCAGTGAACTGGTCGCCTTTTTCATTTAATAATTGAATTGCAAGAGTTTTAATATAACTTGGTCTGATTCCCATTTTTATGCTCCTATATTTTAGCACCTGAATTTTATAACCTGCATATTACCCCACTATTCATATATGTTTCCTTCAACAACACAAGTATGCAGTGTTATCCATTAAATGCAATAAGAAAATTATTTACATCCGGTGAATAATATATATTGTCATGACAGATATCGGACTTCTATGGGATACAAAGCTGCTTTTTGAAAAGTTCTTTACTGAGCACGGTTTTGATTGTAAGTTAATACATCCCGCATCCCTTGGTACGCCATTTTTACCTGAATTCAAACTTTTGATCATACCAACCGGTTTCGCCAATCCAGATTATTCCGGCACATTATCTTCCTTGATACGCAGCAGTCACAGGATAGAGAAATTTATTAAAAACGGGGGTATGCTGCTGGTATACGGTGCCCTGACAGAATCACATAATTATGAATGGCTGCCAGTCAACCTTGAATATATACAGCGGTATGGTCCTGTTGAACTGTGCCCGCACTACAAGAGCGATGTATCACTTTTAGCAGGTGACACATCACTGGAATGTGACGGCTTCTTTTGCTTAGCAGATGGTGAATGTATTTTACTCAATAATTCGAATGAAGTAGTATTAGTAGAGATCAAGTACGGAAAAGGTATGATAATTGCCACGACCATACATGAATTTCCCACGCCTGAATTTATCAGGTGGGGACTCGAACATTCGATTCATGCCAACCTATAGCGTTTTACTTAATAAGTTCGCCTGTTGTCCTGATCTTCTCCACTTCATCGGGACTGGAAATTGTGAGCACAAAGGTACCGTGACATGGCTTTGTATATGGAAATATGATATTATCCCCATCTACTCCCACATAAATCGGCGGAACACCTATAATGAACACATTCATCATACGATACCCGGGCTGGATTTTGTAATATTCATCATAGTTCGAGCTGATGAATGTCGAGCATTCCTTGAATCTTGCTTTGGATAGTAAAATCTCATAGTTCAACTGTTCGACGCAACCCAACGTTCTACCTCCATGTTTACTTTTGATATTATTGGTTTTGGATTATGCACAGCCCTGGCCCTGATATGTTCTAAGCCTGCATCATCACACTGCTGTGCCAGGGTCATAGCATCGTTCCCGAATATAATTCCCACGGCCTCACCGCTTATTAATGCGGCTGCCGTTGCAAGGTACGACACCCCTGCATCGTTATGGATAAATACATAACATATATCGGCATCAACTCTTTTTTCGGAAAGAGC
>DAOUWY010000237.1 GCA_030666885.1 Methanosarcinales archaeon | reverse complement strand
TTTCGGCCTGTTTTCCCTGAAACCTTAACTACGGCCTTGATGCTCATGACTCCAGCATTTGGTCCACCCGCACATGCGAGTCAACGACCCCGGATTTCGCTAACGCTCAAATCCGAGGCATCTTGGTGGATACTCAACAATTTAATCATTTTATGATTTAGAAAAAGAAAGGAAATTATTAGATTTTTTTCGAATTAAAAATGTACAATTTTTTTCACTTTTGGCAATTTTCAGTGCTTTTTCCACACGTGTCAAAAAAGTATCTGAAGTGTCGTTTTTATGATTAAAATCTGAAATACCTGCACTTAAAGATAATGATATATTAATTCCATTTATTTCAAATTGATGATCTTTTATTGTTTTTCGTAATCTTTCAGCGAAATCTCTCGCATTATCACCATCTATTCCTTGAGCTACTATTAGGAATTCATCTCCTGCTCTGTATCGTAAAAAAATATCGGTTGAGTATCCAATATTCGATTTCAGAATTTGTGCAAATTCCTTAAGTATAGAATCTGCTATACGGTAATCATATTTCTCATTAATCAATCTAAAATCATCCATGTCTATTAAAATAATTGATAATTCTTTATTATTAAGTTTAGCATTTTCCATTTCTTCTTCAAGTCGAACCTTTAATGTATTAATGGAGTTGACTACTTCATTATTTGCTAACTGCTTAAAATTCGAATCTAAAAATTTTGGCTTTGGCCCCAAAGGTGGACGGACATATTTAGGTGAGTCAAATGTGTGCCTTAACAGGTTTTCTAAATTAGAAGCAAACAATTTTTCATTTCTAAAATCAATGTATACTTTTGACTTGAGATATGAAGGCAAAGAATCTTGTGGTATTCCTTTCCGAAGGATAGGTACAAACTTCTTTGGAGAAGCGATGCCTTCATAAAATTCCCCTGTAACAATCGTTTTTTCATAACCGACACCACCCGTGCCTGCATTTGCCTTCTGAGAGAAGAGTGGTGTACAAATAAGTAAGACGTAGTCTGATTCTCGTATGCAAGTTTCCATATATTTTGTCAAGTCCATTCCAGGATAAACATCCCATTGATCTAGGTATGTAGAAATACCATTTAATTGTAAATTAGTTGCTAAGTCTCTGACCCAATCATTATGCTCCTCTTCTTCCCATGAATAACTGATAAAACATTTTATTTTCAAAAATTATCTCCTCAACCTGATATTTTATCCAATAAGTTCATAAACATTAACGATCTCATATATTTTTTACTATAGCATTCGCCTGCAATGTAAATTATAGATAGAACAAGTATTTCCTCTATCCGAGCATAAATTTCCCATCCCGCAGTCACCGGTATACCCCGGACAAATGTCCAGGGCCTGTATATAGCGATTTTCTGTATTTATCCTCTATTATGCTCATATGTATTATGTCCCAAGATATATTTTTCAACAACATCCCAGCCAGCACCCACAGAGCCTTGTTAACAGCTTGGAACCCATAGATGGTCACCGCACCATTCCTTCAAATAGGGAAACTCCTTCCTGAGCACCCTGCTACTTCTACCTTTAATCATCTTCAATATATAACTTACGGAATACTTTGGCGGGTATTTGAAAAACAAATGCACATGATCCGGGTTTACTGCCATATCAATAATCTTAATATCAAGTTCTTTACAGGTCTTCCTGATTATCGCTTCAGACAACATAGCCACATCGCCGACCAGCACCTTGCCCCTGTACCTGGGAGAAAAAACCATATGGCCCGTAAGCATCGATACAGTATGCCTCTCGTGCTTCAATTACTTAGACATGGCAATTGTGGATGCGGCTGTAGTGTAAGGATCAATGGGGAGAGTATCGTGAAAGTATTACTATCCTCCCCCCTCCCTCTCACAATCTCCACACCCATCCCAGCCGCATCCACAGCCCTGTGCACCACAAGACTCATGAGTGAATCAATGATCGGGACCTCTGTGAGTGTTGCAAAGTACATGAGTGCTCAAGCTACCGAAACAACCATGTTGATCCCCGCCAGATTTTCTTCTCCTATTTCCTTGCCTCTATGTTCAAGTTCTCAAAAGCGATTCCGTCTGTCCGTTGTTCACTGATGGTCCTGACTTCTGATAGTACCTTGACATTGAATCCTGCATTTTTGATCGTGTCCAGGTAATCATCCTTTAGTATAGCACCGGCAATACAACCAGCTATCAGCGCACTATCATTCTTCTGCTCTTCTGTGAGTTCCTTCAGCAGTACAATATCCGAAACATACATTCTACCACTTTTCTTCAACACCCTGTAGGCTTCACTGAATACCTTTGATTTGTCAGGTGCGAGATTTATCACGCAGTTGCTTATGATCACGTCCACTGAATTATCTTCAACTGGCAGCTCTTCGATATCGCCCAGTCTGAACTCCACATTCCTGTAGCTATATTTTACATTGTTCGCCCTGGCCTTCTCGATCATCTGCTCGGTCATGTCAACGCCAATGACCTTGCCCACCTCACCAACTCTGTTTGCCGCCAGGAAGGAATCGAAACCTGCTCCGGATCCCAGGTCCAGGACGGTCTCTCCTTTTTGTATCTTTCCCAATGCCGTAGGGTTTCCACATCCCAGTCCCAGATTTGCTTCGGGAACTGCGTTTACATCTTCTTCAGAGTAACCGATCTGTGTTGAGATCTCTCCAGTGGTTAACGCAGGGTCCCAGCCACAACCACATCCGCAGCCCTGGCTGGCTATGTTCCCATAGGTTTCTTTAACTATTTCTTTTACTTCTTCTCCTTTCATTTGAATCTCCATTAAAACCTTCAGTTTATCCAATATACAGCCGATTTGAGTAAGCTTCTAGCAAATGTCATGCTTTGACTTTGTCCATATCTATATAGAATTGTCTATATTCCTTCATCAGTGCATCCGCATATGCCTCAACCTTACCATTCGGAATATAATTATAAAACGATGCCAAATTTACTATTTCCATTCCATCAACATCATCAGGGCTTTTTTTAGAAGCGTACAATTTTTCGAATACCTGATCCAAACCCGCAATACCAATGATGGCATCTTCAATCTTCACAAGGGTTCGCTTCACATCCCGGAAGGAACAGCAACTATATTCAACCTTCAATATATCCCTCAGGATTGTCTATTGTCTTGAATATGTATTCAATCGAACCTTCCAATCCGACTTCATCTGAAAGATTGTGACTTTTTTGAATTCCACAGTCCCTGTTCAGCACAATCTCTACTGGCTCAAACCCATGTTTTTTAAGCGTCTTTGCTGCACACCGTGTACCGCATCCATCAATAGCGATCAATTTTGCACATGTCTTTGCGCCTTCTATGATGCCTGGAACTTCTGCTGATATCCCGGGCAGGCAGAGTAGAGCCACTTTTCCCCGGCCCAGTTTCTCCGAGATCGCAACCGCAGCCTTGACACTCATGATTCCAACATTTGATCCGCCGGCACATGCGAATAAACCAACTTCAGATAGACAATCACATTTATCTTCTTTTGCCATTTATTCACCTATCATCTTCGACCTGATAATCTCCTCAAGTTTCTTCTCTGAAGGTACCTTGCCGACAACTGCGATCTCATCCTGTACGACCACAGTCGGTGTCATCATAACACCATACTTATCACCCTCCTCACTGAACGCACTGTATTTTTCAACCACAATACCTTCTCCGATCTTTTCCCGGACCTTCCTTGCAACATCATGAGCCATTTTACATTTTGCGCAGGGCGGTTCTGATCCGAATACCTTTACAATTACATCCATATTCTTACCTCCATAAAATATTCCCAGCCATGAATCCGGCTATGGTAGCCATGATTACA
>DAOUWY010000253.1 GCA_030666885.1 Methanosarcinales archaeon | reverse complement strand
CCAAACTGATAGTACTCATAAACAAGAACTTGATTCTTTACTTACATTACGGTTTCAGAGATTTGAAAAAGCTCAATTTTTAGAGGTGTGAAGTATAACTCAAATGGGGCTGGGGATTGTAATCATGCTTTTGATTTTTGTTCCTTTATTGGCCATGTATAGTTCAGGAATGCCCTTTAAAAAACGCCTGATATTTAATATACTCTCTTTGATCTGGCTGGTGCCGGCAATAACTCCGGTTTGTTGAATAGTTAATGAAATACTCCTCCCTGCCGCTATACGGTTATAAGGGAGCTTCCTGCTTCTTAGAAGTAGGATAATATCAGTACTGTTTAACCCATGTATCAATCACCGAGAACACCAGTCAATTATTAAACCAGACTATTAATCAAAAAGTATAAGTATTAATAATCCCATAAGATAACATAATGAGTTTAAAAAAATTAAGTCAAATCGAATAAGAATAAAGTGATGAAAATGAGAGAGAAATGCAGGTACCCTGGATGTGAAATTATTCTACATACTACAGCCGGGCGTGACTATCATGAGACAACTGCACACGGTATGATCTACAATCAACCACTGCAACCATTATATCAACAGATGCAATTATTTAGTAATATTAATAAAATATTTAAATCCACTGAACGGCAAATAAAAGAAATCCTTGATGTAGCTTTTGTAGATATGATAAATACTCACATTCACCAATCGGGTTAGCTGCCAGATATTAGCAAATTATTTCCAAGTGTAACTAAATATCAATTTAACAAGAGGTTACAAAATGATCGAAGTACGGGATCTAACAAAAAAATTCAATGGAAAAACCGTAGTCAATGGACTAAATTTCCAGGTTCAGGAAGGCGAGATATTTGGATATCTGGGTCCCAACGGAGCCGGAAAGACCACAACCATGAGAATAATCCTGGGACTCCTCAGACCAACCTCAGGAAAGGCACTGGTTTTCGGGGACGATCTCGGCAGTAATGACGAGCTTAGACGGAAAGTGGGCATCCTTCTTGATAACGATGGATTGTATGATGGATTATCTGCATGTGAAAACCTGGATTATTATGCACAGCTATGCAATGTTCCTGACAGGGAAGAAAAGATCAGGGATCTGCTTGACTTTGCAGGACTTACCAAAAGAAAGGATGATAAGGTAGGAACTTTCTCCAAGGGAATGAAGAGAAAGCTGGGACTGGCAAGGGCAATGATCCACGACCCGGATGTTCTCTTCCTGGATGAACCATCATCTGGCCTGGACCCTGAAGCACAGAGGATGGTCAGGGACCTCATACTTCACATGGCAAAAGAGAAGAGGACAATATTCCTTAATTCCCATGACCTTGATGAAGTCCAGAAGATATGTTCAAAAATCGCCATACTCAACAGGGGTACAATACAAGCCTATGACAGGGTGGAAAATCTAAGAAATAAATTCAGTAACCCTGTTTTTGAAATTACTCTTACCGATGCTGCAAATGCCAAACATGCATTTGACCTTTTACAATCTTTGGATTATGTGTCAGACTGCAAACCGGATGGTTTGGGAATTACTGCTACCCTCAAAGAAGAAAATTATTCAAATATCCTAAATGAACTGGTAGGCAATGGCATAAAAGTTGAAGAGGCAAAGAAATTGGCAAAATCCCTGGAAGATGTCTATCTTGATGTTGTAAAGGAGGATTCATCATGACTTTAAGTAAGATATTCATAGTAGCAAAAAAGGAAATGATGGGAATAATCAAGACCAAAAGCCAGATGCTTGTTGGCTTATTATTTGCCATGTGGTTCAGTGTAATGACAGCACCAGTGGTCAAAACAGTTGATGAAGCTGCGGTATTTGATACTTTCAATAACCTGATGTTCTATTTTGTGTTGATGCTGGGTATATTCATGGCATACCTATTCTCGGGAAAAGTTTTTTTCAATGAGAAAAGGGAAGGCAATATAGAAACATTGCTGTGCACACCTCTTAGCCTTAGACAAATATGGTCTGGAAAAGTGGTTGGTGTCACCATTGTAGCCTATTTGATCGCCCTGCTGGCGGCTGTCCTGATGACAATAATTGCAAATATCTTTTCGACTTCAATGTTGCTGCCATCGCCTGCTATTCTCCTTCATATCGTTCTGGTTGTCCCGGCGTTCATAGCTACTGCTGTAGGTCTTCTGGGGTTCGGGCACTTATTGCTGGGTATGCGGGAAAACCAGATTATAAATATCTCAATCTTTATTGTGATATTTTTTGCATTGTCTCTTACTAAGAATGTAATAGGAGCAGGATTTGTAGTTTCGTGGATAGAGGTTGGGGTCTTACTGATGGTTGCTGTGCTTTTGCTGGCACTCATTAGCTACCTGACCAGATATCTGAGCAAGGAGCGGATCGTTACGACGATAACGTGAAAGAAGTTAAAAAATATGAAGATACATGAATGACAAAACAAAAGGCATAATTGCTATCTTGGCAGCATTCTTCGTGTTGTTCTCAGCAATGATCGAACCACTGGTTTCTGCAGTTATAGCAATTGGCATACTATCCTGTATTGGGATCTATAAAGTAAGCCACAAGTAATGTGGAGGTGAACATAAAATGGATAAAAAAAAGATCGGCGGATTGCTGGTGATACTGGGAACGATTCTGTTTGTTGGCGGGGCAATGAGTTATCTGAGAGGAGAACTGCCAGCAGAACAAATCTTGGGAATAGCTGCTCTGGCTCTCATCTTTATAGGTGCCGGTGCGGGCATGAACAAGACGAAACAGTGAACAAGTGAAATAATAATGAATAATAAAATTAAAATATTGGTAATCGGTGTAATGATAGCAGCAATCACTTTCGGCGTGATAATCGTAGGAATTATTTAAGGAGGATTCTCACTCTACAACCTTGTTGAACAAGAAGAGAGTGGAGTAACTATTTATTATGATGTTGTCAGTTCACAGGGACAGGAGGGGATTGAGAACCTTTCAGGAATGGAGGGTGTGAAAGTATATGGGACGTTCTGGAACATTGGCGATAAAGAGGTGAAGAACGTAACCGTGACTGTGATATTTACAGACGCCGCACACGACAGAGTAGTTAGAAAAACGGTGGTTGAAGGTGTAGATCTGCTTCCGGATGGCGCAGTATCGGTACAATTTGATGCTGAGTATTTAAGAGAATTGACCATACCAAAAACATTAGTGAATGAAACAATTCAGATTGAGTGGGAGGAAGACGGGCAATTAAAAACATTGACTTCACGATAGTGTGTGATCATAAAATGAGGTGAAGAAAAAAGATGGAAAATAAATTTTTGTTCAAT
>DAOUWY010000003.1 GCA_030666885.1 Methanosarcinales archaeon | reverse complement strand
TTCTATAGTCCTGTGCGCATGGTCTCCCACTGCGCTACATCTGCGAAAGTGTCAAAAGAAAAATGGTTAGCTATTTAGCAACTTTTCGATCTCTTGAATAAGAGCTGGCAAATTTGGTTGATTGAAGCTCATATTGTATGCAGGGATTCGGTGATGTTTAATGTCAGGTGGTATGTGCTGGTGGTGAGGATAGGTACTTGCAAGGGCAGGGTCGTCAGGATGTGGCTGTGAGTCATACCAGGATATTTTTATTTCCTTACACCACAACTCATATCCATAATCTTCAATCATAACTGATCCTTCGTCAAACGACAGGCGTTCTTTGAGGGTAATCCGATACCCTTGCAAAAAAGTGATCTCACCTTGTAATGTGGCCATTCGTTTACCCCGCCACACAACGATTAAGGTAGACCCTAGAACAGCAGGGAATTGTTGCATAAGGGTGTAAACAAATTCTTCGTAGTCACTGAGCGACTGAAATGGATTCATGACGGACCGTTCTTTCAATGATATCGATTAGTGTTTGTGATTCTTCTCGTAAGACCTGGATGGTATGGCGATATTGTTCCCGGCGGCGGAGCAAAAGTTTGTATGCCCCGGCCCAATCAGCCCAATCCAGCACCCACACATCATCTTTTGGCTCTTCGCCACTTATGTACGATTCGTAGAACGTCTCCGAAAGTACTCCATACTTACGTTCGTATGCTTCTAAATCTTCATTGATCGCGTGGATATCAGCCATGATTTCCTGTAAATCCATTGCTATCACCTACTGTTCTCATACAAGTAATGTTTTCATGATGTGGGATAACGATTTCGGTTGAAGTTTTTTGTATGCGATGTTGCAGAGCAATTTTTAGTGGGCGTAAGTCGAACCACCTAAACAGTGGTATGACACTGTCACATTTCCCAGTGATTTTATTACAATTATTTTTGTAGTAGGTAAACCATGCACAAATATACGGGGCCTGCACACAACCGCCCGCTTCCCGCCCTGCTCCACGAACTCCACGGCCGCCTGTATCTTTTGAGAAAGCATCCATGACCCTCCACGTCACCCATGAGTATGAAAATATGCCACCTGTTTTCGGAGCAAACACCATGTAATCCATAACTAACAATACTAAGTACCTGTCATGTCCCAATTTTTTTGACATACCGAATTATTGATGAAGATGTAAAATAAGTAGTTCCCCTCTTCTCTTTCAAGCACTACGAGAAATCTTTTGGGTGATATACTTCTATTCCAACCCGTCCTTTTATTTTTTGCAAAAAATCTTTATCATCCATTGTTACAAAGACTGCATGATGCTTTAGTGCGGTTTCAAGATAAATTGAGTCCAATGAATAAGTGCCGTACAGCGCCCCCGTATAACCTGCGCTGGTGCAGAAATGGTCGTCACATAATTCCCATATGGATACCATGCGCAAGAGGTTATTCTCCTGGGTCTTTCCTGCCTCCATCCCTAAATATCTTGAAATGTTTCGTATGACCTCTGTCAGGCAAATCGTAGGCTCAATGAGATAGAATTTACCATCAGCTACTGCCTGTATTACCCGTCTGCAATCAGAAGAATATGTTTCGTCCCCTTTTGTTGAGGCGATAAAAACATTTGCATCAATGCAAATCGGTTTTATTCATCATGTCTCCGGTCCCTTTTGATCATCTCCAGGACAGGCGGGGCTGTCTGTGGCCATTTTGTTTCGAGCTTTTTTGCTTCAGTAAGCCATGCTCTTGCTGCCAATTTCACCTCATCTTCCTTTACACCACCGTCGCTTTCGAGAACCATCTTTCTCAGATCATGTATCTGTTCATCTATAGATGCTATTTTCTCGATTATTGCGCCATTTGCCATGAGTCTTATTTTTATTTTTAGTGTTTAAATAGTTGTTTGGGATGAATGATGGTATTGCGAGTAGGATTATGGGGTATTAGTCATAGGTTAAGGAGTTTGACTGATATTCAGGACCCACACAGGAACCAGATGCAATACAAGATGTAAAGGATGTGCTTTCCAGCCTCGATATCGAGGATATATGCTACATTGATTCACTGCTGCTTATCGGCAGTAAGAAATCAGTAACGGTTGAGAGCAGCCTGGTGGAAAACCTGGTTGGGGACAGGACCTGAACGCCTGTGATAATCACAATTATTTCAAAAATGGTCAGGAAACTCAACCTTTAACCAAAATAGAAATATATCGGCAGGAGAATTAATAGTAATATATGCTTGGCGCATGGGGGCAAGACGATATTCGGATTATCAATACCTAGCGGTACTGTACATAGGAGATAATAAAACTTATATTATATGGAATAGTCTATATTGATTAATAATTAGAATAAGGTGGAAATATGAAATTTGGAGAAATACTAAAAGATATCGAAGCTGAAGGTAAGGAGAAACACCTCCCTGTTATTGAGGTAGGCAAAGGACGCGGAAAAAGCGATGTAGATGTTGTGCGGGTATTTGTAGGTAAGGAAGTGCCGCATCCAAATACAATAGAGCATCACATCGCATGGATAGAACTATACGGAGTGAAGCAGGATGGACAGGTAGTTGATCTTGGCAGAGCAGAATTTGCACCTGCATTAACAAATCCGAATGTCAGGTTCCAGGTACCTGTTGAAGAATTCAAGTCTTTCTGTGCACTTTCTTATTGTAATGTCCACGGCGTATGGCAAAACTGTGTAGAGTTATAGTTAGGTTTAGGTAGATCACATGACAACACAAAATAACTTAAAAGAAGCTTTTGCAGGAGAATCACAGGCTAATAGAAAATACCTTGCTTTTGCAGAAAAAGCTGAGCAGGAAGGATATTCTCAAGTGGCAAAACTGTTCAGGGCAGTTGCAGATGCCGAGACTGTCCATGCAATGAACCACCTGCGGGTAATGGGTGCAATAGGCAGTACTGCCGATAACCTGAAAACAGCGATTGATGGTGAGGATGAAGAGTTCCAGAAGATGTATCCTGACTTTATTAAAGCGGCAAAAGAAGAAAAGGCATCAGATGCAGTAATCGTAAGTTTTGATGTGGCTAATGCAGTTGAAGAGATCCATTCCGGTCTCTATAATGAAGCTTTGGATAATCTCGGAAAGAACAAGGACGTTGAATATTATGTTTGCCAGATATGCGGTAATACAGTAAAGAACAATCCACCCGATAGGTGTCCCATCTGTAATGCACCGAAAGAAATGTTCAAGAAGATCGACTGAGGTATAGTACATGCCTGAACTGACAATAATATACGGAACCGGCACCGGTAATACCGGCAGGATGGCAATGGCTATTGAAGAAGGGGCACAGGGTGCAGGGATGGATGTAACCATAAAAAAAGTGGAAACGGCTACTCCGGATGATATTGAAAATGCAGATGCTATAGCTATAGGTTCTGCCACATACAGGGGAGCAGCCATGCCCAGTGTTATCAATTATGTGAAGGCAATGGCAGACCAGCCCCTTAAAGGGAAGGTGGTGGCTGCGTTCGGATCATACGGCTGGAGCGGAGAAGCAGCTAATGTCATAAGTAAAATGCTGGAAGGGTATGAGATGGATGTTATTAAGCCCAACCTGAGAATTAAACGCCAGCCTTCCAGTGATGGTATTGAAGAATGTAAGAAATTGGGAAATCAAATTGCAGATAAGATCAATAAATAAATTCCGGATAAGAGGTGAACAATATGCCAAAACTTGCAGTAGTATATCTAAGTACAACAGGCAATACTAAGTTAATGGCTGATGCCATAGCAGATGGTGCCAGGTCAAGGAATGTGGATGTAGAGATAAAAAGTTTCTATGATTGGAAACCTGAAGAGGCTGCGGCTGCCGATGCCATAGCTATTGGATCTTCTACTTTTCATTATACCATGCTTCCACCTATAGAAAAATTTGTAGATAAGCTGTTAAAGGCTGTAGCAAATGGAAAAGACGGAGCTGCCTTTGGCTCGTATGGATGGAGTGGTGAAGCCCCTACAATGATCGCTGAGAAGATGCGAATTGGTGGCATGAATCTACTGGATCCTGTACTGAGAGTCCAGTATAGGCCAAATGAAAAGGATCTCAAGGAATGTAACCGACTTGGTAAGGATCTGGCAGAAAAGATCAAAAATTAAATAATATGAATCATAGTACCGGGCATCTCCGAAAGCCCTAAATGTGCATCCACTGATTATGTAGTACGTGAAGCACTCGATTGTGTATTTCTATATGATTAGCGAGGGTGCTGATGGTATCAGGAGCATGCACCGGACGATTGATCGTTTAATTGCAGTTGCAGAGATGGTTAAGAGGTAATAAAATGCTAAGGATCGCATGGGGAATCACAGGATGTGGCGATCAGATAGAAGAGACCTTTGCGATCATGAAGGATCTCTCTGATCGATATGATCTGGATGTTAAGGTATATCTCTCAAAGAATGGGGAACTTGTGATGAAATGGTACAAGTTGTGGCAGGATCTGAATAAGATGTTTCCAAAACCAAAGGTTGAGGTTGGAGCCAATTCTCCATTCATTGCAGGGGAGATGCAGATGGGTAAGTTCGATCTGTTCCTTCTGTGCCCTATGAGTGCAAATACCACAGCAAAGATCGCATATGGAATTGCAGACTCTCTGCTGACAAATGCTGTATCCCAGGCAGCAAAAGCAAGATTACCTATATATTTGTATCCTGCTGATCAATATGAAGGAAGTATCTCGACAATTCTTCCGGATGGTAATGAATTGACTTTGTATATGAGGGATGTGGATATTGAGAATGCAAATCGATTAAAACAGATGCAGGGTGTTACTGTGCTTGAGCAGATCAATGAGATTGAGAATGTTGTAAAGAGGCATGATCCGGAGACAAAAGGAGATAATTGATATTTTTGGTATGCATCGACTTCTATGAATGCATACATGTCTTCCTCAGGCAGACCTTTGATATTTTCCTTTGCCTCAATAGCCTGATCCAACAGAGATTCCAGCTCTTCATCAGTCAACTTTTCCATCCTATGCTTGAAATAAGGAAAAGATGGAACTGCCCATGGGTCATATAGATGGAGCGGTAAAGCCCCTACAATGATCGCTGAGAAGATGAGAATTGGTAGCATGAATGTACTGGACCCTTTAATGAGAGTTCAGTATAAACCAAATGAAAAGGATCTCAAGGAATACAACCCGCTTCTCTGTGGTTGATTTGATTGTTCTATTTTAGTGATCTCACTTAAAGCGTCTCAGCGCTCATCCTGATCATCCGGCGTACCTGCGCACCAAGAGCTGTCGGTAATCCTTTAATATCCACATTTAAAAATCCGCGTACGATCGCACCCGCAGCTTCCTCTTCTGATAAGACCCCGTGCTGTAAGGTATGCAATCTCTTCCTCTGATATGCGCCCGACCGCTGCTTCGTGCGAGAGTTCAGCATCCTTAACGGTCGCCTCAAGTTCAGGAACAGAATATATCCGGGCAGTATCAGAGAGCATCAAGCCAGTGCATTCAAGATGAGCCTTCACATTTTGCGCAGACCCGGTAAGAAGACCACGGGCCGTAACATCAGCCTGGTCTGCTGCAACCGTGCGTGAAATGACCTCCGCCTTGCTGTTCTCACCTTCCAGCACCATTTTTGAGCCAATATCGATCTTTGAATCTTTTGATGCATAGATAATACTCTGGGAAGTTGCTCTTGCATTTTTTTTGCAATATGTAACCGGATACATCTGCAGATCCTTAACCGGATTCAGGCAAACATAATTGCCGATAAACACACCGTTCTCTTCGACAACAATGCCGCTTCTCGGACGTACCTCCACCTCAGGCGCCCGGTCGTGGTAACATCTGGCTTGCGTGTATAGCGATACGAACCGGCTTTTGCATGGTTATCCACGCACGTGTTGCAGAACTAGAATCTATGTCCCATTTTCTGCTATCACTATTTGACTGTTGAGATATTTCAAGGCAGCCATCTATATATTCACCATAGTCATTTTCCGTCCCCAGATTTACTTTTTTCCAGCAAAGATCATCCCAGGTTTCCAGAGGGCCGTCATTGGGAAGGTCGAGACCAAAACGGGTCTCACTTACCCGTTCCTCAATAATAAAGTAAACTCCATGATTTTCTACGCCGTCACCCCGTGCTTTGGCCTCGTCAAAGGAAAAACCAATAAAGGTAAGGTCGGGGGAAAGGGTCCCTTTGAATTGGGGAAAATATGGCTTATGTTCAGTGGAGTATTCATCAGAATAATCTTTAAGGAATTCCTCCATCTCAGGCCGCAGGATGTATATATTTAGCTGACTATTTTCCATTCTGGCATTGAGTTCAAGTTTTCTCCCATCATTGATTATCAGGCTTACTTTAGTTTTTTCTTCATTAAGTTCGAGGGAAATATAATTACCACCAGAAGATAGTTTTAAAGTCATATCGTCATCGCTTTTTTCAATGTTTGCTATTTTTACCCAATCAGTACCAAATCTCTTCTTTAGAAATCCTTTGAGTTTCACACTATCGTTTCCTGGAACATCATTCCAGCTAAATAAA
This sequence comes from Methanosarcinales archaeon, assembly GCA_030666885.1. Classification (GTDB taxonomy): domain Archaea; phylum Halobacteriota; class Methanosarcinia; order Methanosarcinales; family Methanocomedenaceae; genus Methanocomedens_A. The sequence goes on along the minus strand of DAOUWY010000003.1, from coordinate 18,348 downwards.
TGCAAATCAATAGCATCGACCGCATATATCACGGTGTTGGGATAGCGTTTAAGAAGGTCGCCCCTAATGAGTAACACAACCTTATTATTCTCCTCACCACTATTTAGCTGGGTGGAATTCAAGCTCAGTTTATTATCTCCCCAAAGATGGATTTCTTGAATGTCCTTCAACCGTTCATTTACATGTTCTTTCAATTGTCCAGTTAATGAATCGATTTCACCAGTTTCCGGGATATACTCGCTCACATCCCAGAACTGGCGGAAATAGCTTCCCCGCTGGTCTGTGGGGTATCTACGCCAGAGCAATTCACCCGCAAATTCGTGATTGCATCCAACCATATATGATTCTAAAAACCGGCGGTTGGTTTTAAGAAGACCAAGGGTATTTTGGGGAACGGTCTCAACACCTGGTAACAGGTGATCCTGTGAAAGATCGCGCAGCGGCTCATACATGGGCTGGGGAAATTCAGGTGCAGCCATTATGGGATTGAGCGGGTCCCTCTTTTTATCTTCCTCCAAACGGGTTTCTATAGCTTTGCTTAGACGAAGGCGCTTTTTCACTCTTTCGGTTATAGTCTGCTCAGGATCCAGGGAAGAGTGGATGGTGCTGCGGATATTTTCGAGAAACCCTCTTTGATAAGTTTTTTTATCTGGGCTTGGCGTCGTCTTGTTCAGCCAATTTATAAGCGCATCTTGAACCGCCTGGGCGGTTTTTTCAGGATCGGAAATGCCGTCAATGCCGTCGAAAGGGTTTTGTTCTGCAATATAATCGGCAATATTCAGGTCTTTAATTTTGTCCTCACAAAAACAGGTTCCATGGCCGTCCGAAGTTGGGCTGGATGTCGATGATTTGCTTTTGAGCATGAGTGATGGGCTTGTTCCATCATCGGTGACAAAACCGTCGTCGGTAACAGGACCGTCGATAATCTCAGCAAAAAACGCGGTTATATTATAGTTGGCATCCATTTCAAACGATTCACTCGATTCTTGTGAACCATGAACATGAACCGGTCCGCCTAACCAATAAGAAAATTTGTAACCGGATGGGGGATTAGCGATGATCGTGACAGTTGTTCCGGCGCTCAGGGAACCGCTGCTTGGGTCAACGGTCACTGACCCGAAGCCGTTTACTTCGACCTCAAGGGTATACATCTTTTCCGGCGGAAACAATTCCGTCATCCGGTCGAGCAGCAAATGACTTATCATGCAAGGGGTGAGCATGCCACCGGGCCTGGGGTGGGGCCCGGCCGGCTCAAGCTCTCCTTGGGCAACACGGGTAAACAGGTTCTCACGCGCAGGGGCTCTCTTCTGTCTTTTCCGGAGAGGCCCTCTTTTGCGCGCATGGCAGCGAAAGGCCGGGTCCATCATGCCCAAAGGAATTTGAGTGTTCCTCTTAATAAATTGGTCTACGGATATTTTCGGGGGTTGTTCATTGTCATCTTGGGTGCAGGGATTTTCCATGGTAATCCGCTTTTGCACCGGTGCGGTATAAAAAAGAAATTGATCAAGATGCAATTCTCTAATACGGCGGTGCAGGTTTATTCCACTGTCCCGCCCTACCTGGGCCCTGCTGAGCGTTCTATTCGCCCGCAGGAGATCGCCAAGTTGTTCCCATGCAGAAGCCATAAGGGCTTCCTGTTGCTTTTTAATGACCTGAGCGCCTAGACCGGCGGCCGCCCGGTGGCGGGGATCAAGATTAAGAGTGTTTATCCACTTGTCTGTATCTAGGGGGTCAACCGTTTGCTCACCGCAATGCCATCTGCCATAAATGGGTGGAACAACCGAAGGCAGTTCAGGCAAATCAAACGATCCTTCCACAATCTCTCTACTATTAAGCGCTGATATTTTAAAAAAATAATGTTTTTGGGGAACAAGCCCCGTTAAGGTTAATGTGTGATCAGTCCTCAATACATTGCGGGCTTCATAATTACCATACCTACTGGTCAAGCCATAGTCAATGCGTGAACCTGATTCCTGTGCAGTTTTCCAGGTAAACCGGATGCTTTTACCCTCCTCCTTAATGCTAAGAACGATATCGGTAATGACAGAGGTTTCGGTAACCAAATAAGTAAATCTGCCCGATTGCTGGCCCGTGGTAGCATGTCCAAGATCACGGGCTGGTTTGTTGAGCAGTTTTTGCGCAACATCTTCCTGAAACATTTCCGGAGTTGGCTCATTGTTATCATTACCCCAGGGCGTATATTCAGTATTTACCGCTTGCAGCGCGCCTTCCAATTTCAGGATATGGTTGTCCGGCGCTTCAATCCCACTTCTATTAACCCCGGCAATACCATACCCGGGTTTTTTGCAGTTCATATCACGGGTGCCAAGTCGGGTAAGATCCCTTGGTTTAAGGAGCCTTAGGAGATATTCAAAATCCCCCCGTATGCTGGTGCGAAACTCCCACTTGTAATAGTAGGGGAGTATTATTTCCTCAGTACTGTCTTTGTTCCATGATTTATCATTGGCATTTAAACCATCTCTAACCACTCCGGGGATGCCGGACGCAGCCATTCCCAGTTTAAATGTGGGCACTACAAATGCGTTATAAAGAGTTTTGGGGCGCAAGCGGCGGGGAGACATAAGCCTGCAGATGGCCTGCTCCGGATGATCATTTATAATTCCCTTTAATGCATCTTCTGATAACCCGCCCTGTTCGGAGGTAACCTGAACATGGGCCCATTGCCAGGCATGCTCCAGATTCGGAAGATTTTTCGGATCAACCTTTATGCAGGGGACTTTAGATTGACTGTTGGAGGTTTCATCGGTGAATTCTTCCTGGCCTTTCTCAGCAATAAGAACGATAAGGGTTAGCCAGGGAGTAAGGCTGCCGTGTTTATCATCTGCCTTGTCCGCAGTAAAGCGCCAGGCAAAATCCGGTTCGGCAAATTCAATAGCAGGAAAGTAATTAGGCTCAAAATTACCGGTGTTGTATACAGGGTCAGTCCGGACAACTATGCGGTTGTGGAATCCCAGAACATCGCCTGGCCCGTAAAGTTGAATCTTTTGCGTAATTGGAACTGGCTTGAAATCGCCGGTTTTCATTTCCCTTGCCTTGGCTTTTAATGTTACATCAATTTCAGGCCTCTGGCCGGCAGTTGCGGATTGGTTGATTGCCGCAGTCAATCCTTCCCTGAGATAGGGAATAAAGTAATAGTGGGTATTATTCATGCTATAGCCTCGCTTGCCGGGACCTCGCATTCCGGTATTACCAGTATTTCATTGCGGTCCCCGGGGGTTCGACTGCAATGTGAATCCAGGGCCTGATCAGCTTCGGTACGGGTGTTAAAAAGGTTTTTGGAACTAATATCCTCAGACAATACAACGGGAACAAGGTCGATTGCGCTTACAATACAGTATCTTTCCTCATGCAAGGTTGCCTTCGGCTCCATATTCATGTCCTTAAACCGTTTATTGGATCCCGCTTTTTTGGCGGATAACCGCGCTGCGCTGCCGGCCATGAGTTTTTGGGCATGGTCCCAGTTGGATTTGCCGATGGGACCCACACGATCGGCTGTCAAATCAGGATTAAGCAGGATCGTTTCGTAAGTAAGTTCTTTATCTTCCATTTTATTAACGTCAAACCGGATCGCCTGTGAAGCAGCGGTTGTTACCCCACCGTCCATTTTCTCAAAAGAGGGCACCGAGAGCTTTTTCGCATTGCTCAATTCTTCGAATTGGCCCCGGCCAAAAAACTCCCTAACATAATTAGGCTTACCGTTGAGCTTGGTCCCTGCCTCAAGCCCGGTAATTTTAAAGCGGTCATGCCCGGTTATCGGCGCATTACCGATCTTTTCCAGGGTAATGTTAAAGGGCACTGCGTTCTGGCGAATCTCAAGCCTGCCCGAGGGATGGACAATAACTATATCAGGTGTATCTTCATGCTCTTCAAAAGAGCGCAGAGTTTCGACCATGCTCCGCTTATAGGGAAGCCGGCTGCTCCAGTTGCCGGGACTGGACAACGCTTCAATAAGTTGCGGGAGCGGGTCCTGGGCTGCGATCATTGCTTTTTGCGTGTCACCCCAGGTAATGCTGAAATCAGCGGTAAAATCAAAAAACAGCATCGTGACCTTTGCAACGCCATTTACATTCCAGGGATTGGGGCCGGAGAGGTCCGCCTTAATATAAATGTCCATTAATGATATGCCCTGAGCTTTTACCCAGACATAGCCGCAAATGGAAACCTCAAAAGAAAATGGGGAAAAATTGATGAGCGCATCAAAACCCATCGCGCCCCCAATGTCAAAACCGGCCTGGCTTACATAGATTTCAACCCGGGCGCCGAATTGCAGGGTGTTTGGAGTCAGGGCCAGATATGCTTTACAGGCAAGGTTTACTATTCCGTAATAGGTGACGGTCATCTGCATACGCCGCAGGTCACTGAAGATATAGTCGGGTGGTGGCGGATCGAATTTGGGATGGAACCCGCCGACGGCGAGAGCAAAATCCGGAGTGCTTCCCCAATTTAGCAAAAAGGCAGCGTCTCCCGTAATACTGAATATATGAGGATATGAAAGCATGGCCGAGTCAAAGAGCGATGCCTGGAAGGTCAGCTCCTGCTTTTCCGTATCCAGTATTCCGAGAATATCCAGATTTATTAATAGATAACCTAGTTCCTCGTGAGGGAATGCGGCGTTGAGCTGGCCCATTAATGCGACCCGCAACGGATCAGGCGGAAATTCTACAAAAATCCCCAATTCGCCGGTAATTACGGTCGGGTAGCCCCAGCCAAGTTTGAGCATGGGACCGATGATGAATCGTCCCTCTTCGGGTGGAAATACCGTGCGCATATCGCTGATTATTTTTGATGCGTTAAGTATCACTGAATCCGGGTCGGGAAAGAGGATGGAATCAAGGGTATGGTTTTTTATGCCCCTTTGCAGGGCTTCCGTGACCATGATCCGGTTGATGCCGATCAGGCCTCCGATTCCCCCAAGGGTGAATCCATAGGAAAGGTCTATGGGCGGGGTGAATTCAACGCATATATTCACCAGCATGGAAAAACCATTTTTCCCTCCTGGCAGTTTAGTCTCGATAAGGCCGATGGCAGTAATGCTGATCTCGCCAAAAGCGAGTGCCAGAATACCTGAGTAACGTTCATTAATTGTATCGAATTTGACAAAACCTCCCCCTATAAGGCCTTCTGCATCTACTGATAAACCAATCCCAGTAGGGGGGAGGAATTCAGGTGTTTGTACATCCAAGGGGCCTAAATTCCCTTTAGCGTCGGAAGGAAAATTGATGGGTATAGAAAGGCCTATCCTGTCTATAGCGGCTGTTAGAGGACCTAATTCTACACCAAACGAACTGGCAAGATTTGTGTTAATCTCATCGCCGCTAATACCCAATGCAATCATTACATTAGTAATATATATGGGTCCAAGAGATTTGTGTACAGGTATCACAATTTCAAGTGCTGAGCTACCACGGAAACTAACCCCTTCTAGGTTTGACCAACAAAAAGCAATATCAGAGACTGATTCTATATTAATACCTGAGAGAACTTGTTGAATAAATCCATCACCTTTAGAGGGACTTATCTTTAAGGTAAGATCATTAAGTTCTGCTTCAAAAGATATCTCTTCTTTTTGTTCTGATATATCAAAAATAAATTTTACACCAAATCCACCAAATCCCAAACAGGTGCTATCTTCAGAGCCAAATATCAAAACCAAATCTTTGCCTTCATCCCTTTTTGTAGCTATACTTGTTTCTAAACGACCTTTTATAAAATCAGGAATATCGATATCATCATCGGTTGTTATAAAGAGATTATTTTTAAAAACTAATTTACAGGGAGGTATAAGAATTAAACCAATACCGTTGTTTAAATCAAAGCTACATAAAAATCTAAATTCTAAACCCGGAACCAGTTCAGATGTAATTTCTGTAATACCAAACAGGTAAGGTATTATTCCAATCCCTTTTTTTGGTTCTTCTATAACAGGAGAAATATTTATCCCTAACTCTCTATAGGTTTCTGGCCATTTGCCACCCTGATATATTGGGAATCTTAACTCATTATTACTTTCACTTTCCTCAAAACCAAGGGCTTTAGCAGTATGAGGAGTTTGTCGATAGAGGCCACCAGCTAAATGAAAGCCTCTTGTAACTATTTCAAGATTAGATAATAATTTATCGCTATTAAAATCGTTCTCCCAGGCGTATACAATATTAGCAAGAGACAGGGGGTCTATAAAAAGTTTTGGAATATATTCCCAATTAATTTTATAGATTTTAAACTTGGGATTATCATCGGGATAAGGAATATAATCCATAATGCCAAGCAAGCTAAATATTCCAAAGACTTCTCCATGAGCAGATTTCAAATATTTACAGATTAAATAATCCAGGAGTCTTACGGGAAGATCATCAATTTCATCAATAATAGTATTCAACTGATCTTCTATCAGATCTCTTATATCATCCGGTGCATCTGTTATATTTTCTGATATATCAACTATTCTTGTTTCAACCTGCGGGACAATAGAAGAAATACTTTCAATTGTTGCTGTCAGATCTTGAAACAGCGTTTGTGCACAAGCCATTTTCTCATCATCTGTTTGAGCTTCTATTAGTGCAGCAACATCCTGTAAAACAGTAGTGATTGATTCTATTGGGCCGCCTTCTTGAATAATTGTAACAATTTCCTGAATATTATCAAACAAATTTTGCGTAAATTGATCATCTGTTGAAAGTATTGGGAATTCCCAACCAAGTTGGTGAAATAAATTGACAATCCGTTGAGGAGAATCCAATGAGTATAAAGGAAGAAACAAACGGGAAATTTCTACAAGTACAATATCTGTAATAGTATGTTTAGAATCTGCCATTATGTTCCTTCCTTATGAATGGTTATGCGTAAAAGATCACGCGAGTGCGTATGCCCGTTTGCAGAAATACCAAAAGGTTTAACTTTATAATCTTGTATGTCCGAATTAGTCGGGATTATGTCTCCTGTCAATGATGTAGAAAAATTATAATTTTTTGAATTTGCCACAATAAACCATTGAGCTATCATAGGTATCGTTTCTTTATGAAATGTCGGGAAAAGTAATCCTTTTACATCGTCCATCCATTGGATTATTGGACGCATATTATAATGTGCCAGATTTGTAATTGCAGCACCCATTGCAGCTCCATCAAAGTTATATAAATCCCACCTGTGACCGTGTTCTGCCCATATGCCATCGTTGGAATACCAGGACTTGGCATATGTATTGAATAACTTGATACGATCTTCAATATTAAATTCACTCCAGATTGAATTAAGATTTATAAACCATTCTTTAAATCTTTCAGGATAATATATATGATCGTATAACTCTCCAACAAACATGCCATTCAGTAACGGGTCCCCCATGTACCCATCGTGATTACCGTTAATATATTTCCATGCACCATAATCTCCAAACTTTCTGAAAAGATCAATAATAAGCAAATTCCAATAATATTCTGTCTGGCCATATTCATTTACATGACTTCTCAAATCTAAATCTAAATCTTGTAATTTCTGGAATGCATTATTGCGAGGATCTGACAATACAACTTCTGGCAGACTGAAATCTTCAATATTCTTTATCCTTTCAAGCAGTCTTTCTATACTTCGTTTAATAATCAATTTTGTATTATCATTAAAAAAATCCTCTGTTAAAGAAAAACCGGTATAATAACGTTTATCATAAAATTCTTCAGGCCATTTATTGCAAATTAACATTTTTATACTGTCATCTATTAGTTCTCCATCACCGTTTAGTAAAGTATCATTTAATGGGGCATCTTCTTCGGAACCAGCTTTATGGCTCGGTAATAGTTGATCATTGTTTAAAATATGCCACCCTTTATCCAATCTATATTGAAATTCCTGAAAAAAGCCCGATCCATGAGATGTTACAAGATTAACAATTTCATCAAGCTCAGAAAATGGGAGATATTTATCTTCATATATCATGCCAAAATCTTTATAAAGCCACTCTCTACCCATCCATAATTCAAACAAATCTCCAACCTGAATCACCCTTATTTTATTCCAGGCTTCTTGAAGTTCAATATCGGGATCTCCTGCAGCAAGACTTTCGGCAGTATGTTTAATTGAATATAAGAATACTGCCAAATCGATTGCTGGGCTTGGATCTCCTTTAAGATCATCGATAGTTGTATTCTCCAGTCTTGTAATAGGATTATTATCTAAAGAAGGATTCGGATTGTCGGCAGGTGGATAAAACCAACTACTATCTATCCGGACTTTGCGCTCAACATATCTATATTCCTTTAGAAATTCCTCAGCTGTATAAGATTTAGATAAATTTGGAAAATCAAATTTATCAAGTTCGTTCAATTTTCCTTGTTTATGGGCATATAAGACGTCTTTCAAGTAATTCTGCACTGCTATCTGGTGTTCTCTTGTTATATTTTTTATTCCAACTGGTAACCAAGACACATCAAAGACGACAATGTCATTAGGAATCATTTTGAGCTGTAAACCTAGTAATAGTTTTCTTAACGTAATACGATCATTATCATCGTAATTTGTATCATTGGGGTCAAGATCAGGCCATTTTTCAGGCAAGTGCATATCTGGAAGGACTATATTCATCCTATTCTCATTGAATTCAACATCCTCTGGTGGATCGTTATTGCTTGCAAAAGATACTATCTCGAATGTATAATTCCAGTCTCCCATGAGTTTTTTCAACAGTTTTACTGCAGTGTTCTTTTCACCTAATTCTTTTATTAAGAGATGCTTTGTTTCGAAATAAATACCCAGTCTCTCATCTATTGAATCACTGCAAAATAAACTGCAAAGAAATACCTTATGTCCAATGATTAGTCCAAAATCTCTTTTGGGACTTTCCCTGTTATAATGACCCCAGAATCCGGCATCCAACATAATTAAGTCTGAACTAAGAAGAGAATGTTTAAAGTTATACGCATTAAGGAAAGATGGGTCCCACCCAAAATTTTCATGCTTTAATGCTTCCAAATCACTTTCAACAAAATTAGACCCTGTTAACGTTGCAAGTCCGAAATCTACTGTTTTAGTAATATGTTCAACTTGTGGATATTGATTATCAAGATATACCATTACTTCTCGCGCTAAAATAGCCCCAGATTTTATTAATTCAATAAAAGGAGAATGAATTGTACTAATAACTTTTTGAGAAAAATTAAACACATTTTCAATCTGTCCTGAGCTAAAAAGTGATATTATCCAATCACTAAAAGCTAAGCTTGATTTTTCATAGTTTAGCTCTTCCGAACTGAGTGGAAGTGCACAAGAGTTTAGTTTAATAAAATTTGAAATAATATTCCTCATATGTTTTTCATTATTTAGATCTAGAATCCCTATTTCGTAAATATCTAAACATGTTGCATCAAGTAAGATGTTTTTTATCCAATTGATTAACTTATATGCAATTAACGTATTAGATTTAGCAAATTTAGAGAGTAAATAGACATCACGATGTATTTTCGCATTCTGTTCCGCATCTGTGACAATATTTATCTCTTTTTCAAGCATTCCATCTTCTGTTGATTGACCAAACAATGTACTTTCTAGATAAGGAGCACCTTCCAAACCTTCATTGCCAACAACAGAGCAAATCGTAGCTATTCTGAGACCAAATACTCCCAAAGAATGGGCTGGAACTGTTGTCATTTCCTGTTGATCAGATTGATTAAAGCCAAAATTGAAATTTAGATTAATATTTTTTTCATTTAAAAGTTCTATTTTCTCATCTGGAGAAGCAAGTGGCAGTAGAATTTGATATAGAAGTGAAATAAAAAGTTCTTTAGGTATCCTTTTTTTTAAGTCATTTTCATCTGGTTCAAAACCAAAGAAACTTGATGCATAAGAATCAAAAGCTGTATACGCATTGTTTATATATTTCCAATAGCTGTCTATTATCAGTTCAGTTGTTATAGGATTCCCGATTAATGCAAGGTTACGTTCATTTGATAATCTAATACAACCTATTGAAAGTGAATTGTCTAAATTCCCAAGTATTTTTCTATATTCATTTGCCACATGACATTCACGTTTTACATCTTGCATTATTATAATGGTGCGTAATACCTGACCCGGACTACTCCCGATTAATTCAGCCTTAATCTTAATTTGGCCACATTCAGTAGGAAGAATAGTTAATTGCTTGGGTTCCCAATCTTCAAAATGAACAAATGGTAATTGAAGAGTTTCATCTTCTTTCCATTCATTAGGATTATCAACGGTTTCCGATGTTTTGTAAATTGTCCATTTTACATCTTCTACCCAGCTAGCTAGATTAATACCATTACCATTACTATTATTTGCAAATAAAATTGTATATGTGTTCCTTGTCCTTTTTGAAAGCGGACTGGTAAGTTCACTAATTAAAAAACAATCTGGATCATCATCACCTAAATCTTCAATAGTACCCACTTCTCCTAAGTCTTCTGCTACAAAACCCAGAGGTATAAGCCAAGGATTAACTGTCATTTTAATATTCCTCAATTAATGATCTTTCAATAACATCGAACCTCAATCCACTACTTCCCTCACCTTTCCCGGTCAGCACTTTCCTTCCCAGCCAGACAAAAGTCTTCCCATTCAACCACCGTACCCGCTGCCTGGTCAACATCAACCGCAAGCCGTCCCGGACAATGGCGTTTTCATCAATCCAGAGAAGCGGGTCCGTATCATCATCAAGCAAGCGTGAAAACGCAGGTATGGAAGTCGGTTCCTCATCATCAACGTTGCGCAGCATCTGCGCCCGTTGCAGGCGGATGATTGTAGGCAGAAGCGGCGGCGAACCACCCATTAGAGGAATGGCCTCAAAAAACCGCGGGACATTCACGGGAATATAAGGAAACCAGTTTTCCGGGACCTTAGTGGCCAGGCGATAGCGAAGCTGGGCATCATTTATGGGTTTATCCTGGGCAAAGGGGCCGCGTTCAAGCTGTTCTATTCGCGCCAGTTTTACCCTGATTTCCTCTTCAAGTTCAATAATCACCTCATCTGATAATGCCTCAGTTTCCAGTTGTTGGCGGATTTCTTCTATGGCGCTTAGGAGTTCCCTGATCTCAACCTGGTTGCGGCGTTTAATACGCTCGGCTTGTGCTTCGAATCCGTCAAAGGGCTGTCCCATGCCGTTGAGAATGATATGCTCAATAGCCCAGACCATGTTAGCGCCTTCGTCCCGTAAGAAATGCACTTCTTCAAGGGGTTTGGATTCCTCGCGAAAGCCTGCAACCGGCGGTATAAACAGAATTGACTCATCAGGCACTTTATCACGGTCCTGGAACTGGCAGAGCGAATAGAGGTCCCAGCGTTTATCCTGGCCGCCTGTTACCTTGCGTGCCGCCGTGATATCCTCAAATTCATTAAACACATTGCAGACCCGTAGTTTATCCACTTTTACCAGGTTGCCCATCTTTACAGGAATGGGCACCGAGTACCAGTCATCTCCGTAGATTAGGGCGAATTCCATTAAAGCCAGTTTGGCCAGGTCAGGCTTTGCCACATCAAGGGCTCCAAAATCGGTTTGCGCATTTTCAAACGCCCACCAGCGCAATGAGGTCCCGCCAATGCTCAGCCTGGTAGGTATCCTGACAATTGCATCATGATCAGTCCAGTTTTCGGTAACCTGACCATCTGTAGAGAATGTATGCCAGTCAAGGTCGCCGTTACGGTAATTGGCGGCGATCAATGAGGTTTTTCTATTGGTGAGATCTTCATCGGCTTTAGGTTGATTCAAATGGAACCGGTAATCAAGGGAACCTGAGCGCCACGCCGTTGATGTTTCAGGATCTGGTTGCTCATACTGTTCTTGATATTTCTCAAATAGTCTTTCAATGATAGCTCTGATATCGGCATTGATATCGGTTTTGATAGGTTTGGCAGCATTCTCATACACCGGAAGGGAGTCTTCCGGGTTATTAAAGGCGTCAAATAACTTTTTACTGTCAGTAACGCGGCCTTGCATGAATTTCAGGAATTTACGGGTAGCATAATCCAGTGCATCACACTCTTCATTTTCAGGAAGTCTGAGGGGATATTCATTGCGGTAAAGGTCTATGATTTTAGTTGCTTCATCAGGAAACGCTGCCTGTATCCGGCGTTCCCATTCCAGCCCTATTCGTACAAGGCTTTGCCAGTCGAACTTTGGAATTTCCCACTCAACCAAGGTTTCCAGAGGGATTTCATCTGAGTTGTAAGACTGAACCACGCCATTGGCGGCAAAGGTATCAACCGGCTGGGTTGCATATTTGCATTCAAGCCGGATAGGGGACCCCGCATCCTCGCCATTAAACTCGCCGACCTGCCACTGCCGCGCCAGCATCCAGAGCGGGTCGGCTATACGCGCCTGGATTCCGCGGGACAGGTCATTGCTTCTGCAGCGAGATTCAAGGCGGATCCAAGCGGAAAAACGAGCATTGAATTCAGGCGAAGTTTGCATGTTAAAGACCCTCCCCAATAGTGTAAAATATCAAGCGATTGAGAAACACTGCTGCGGGAATTTCTATCCGAGTGACATCGGTGAACGAAATTCGATAACTCGCAATTGGAACCAGCGGACGGTTAGTTTGATTCTCATACTCCCAAATCTCATGTGAGGTATATGCAATCTCTCGACGGATATCCACAGGAACCGGATCATTCTGATTATTAAAACAAACGATCTGTTCGTCCCATGAAATGCCCCCACAACTAAGCCTCACGACAACACAATTGGGAGGAAGCTGGATTCGGATTCCGGCTCCACTTGAAGATATCGTGTGACGCCAGCCAAGCTCGTTAAATCCTGTCATTACTTGAAATCCTGCTACTCGCAACGTCGAGCCACTAATCTCGGATACAACGATGCCTTCGTGGGATATGTTCGTTATTTCCGACCAGAGCGTGAAGTCGTTAAATTCAATTCTTTCGAATTCCTTAGCTAAAAGTCCCACCCAATCCTCAAAGGAATTCATTACCACATCTCGTTCCCAGCCGGTATTTTCCTGGTCTCCCGGCAATATAACTGCCGGAAGAATGGCCCCCATATCTGGTTTTTCCCCTTCAGCGGACGCCACCTCTTTTAAAGCATCAATATCAACCGTCCGGATCTTGGCCAGGTCCAGGGTGTCGGACACAATAGCCGCCAGATCATCTTCCTTCCATTTACCGGGATCGGATGAAATCGTATCCGGCACGGCAAGAAGCAATGATTGGGGCGCCTGTGTGTTGGGTGCATCATAATGAAATGCCATGCTGGTGTTGACCGTGTCCGAAGGGAGAAATTCCTCCCACTGGTCCAGGAGGATGCCGGCTATTTGCTGTTTACTACTCAGGTGGGACGCTGGTTGCGACAGGACAGTTACAAGCGAAAGGGTCTCGCCCTGATATTGTGTAGAAGTGGCATCAAAACCATGCTCAATGCCAAGCCAGGTTTCGGCGGCTTCTGTGGGTAATTGTGCCACATGGAAGGAAAGCGGATAACCGCCGTTGTTTCGGGCAGATTGCTTCCAGGCTTCTGACACCATCAGAAAGGTATCAACATCCTGTAAATGTTTATGGGTTGAAGAGGTCTGCTGAAGCCAGGACCTAATTTGTTCATCTTCAGTAACAATAGGATTGCTTTGGATGGATTTGCTGAATTCTTCATCACCTTGTAAGGTAAAGGTGGGGAGCACAATAAAGCCAGGCCCCAAAAGCGCTTTTACAGCTTCGATGAGCTTGGAAATCTCTTTGGTATAATCACCCGCCGCTGCAATGGATTGACCCATAGCTATTTCATACTTTTTAAGCCTTTTCTGTAATTCGCCACTAACAGCGCTGCGTCTATCTTCCAGTTCCCTGGAGGGCTCATCAGATCCAGCAGGTATAGCGGCGGAAATGCCCAGATAGGCAGCATCAAAAAGCGCAGATATAATTTTATCACGGACCTGTGTTTCAACATTTTCCGGGTCTGAAATTACGTTATCTTCCAATTTACCAATCGTTTTATTGAACAGGGGCAGCAACTTTTTTTCGATACGGTCCTTTAGATCATTGACATCCTCTTGCTTAAACAGGGCTTTTTCGGCAAGCGAGGGACGGGAAAGCATTTCGGGTCTGAGATATCCGGATGCATTCAGCATATTCAAAGTACAACTTCCAACTTCAATAGCATCCAAAATGCCATTGGCAAACCTGGCATAATTATAATCAATTGATATAGGAGTGTTATAGGAAAGGCCATTTCTATTTCTCACATAATATTTAATACGACGGTCCAGCTCGGTCTCATCGCCGCCCGGCGGCGTGGCTGAAAGATACAGTAGGTCAATGGCGCTAATATCAAGGTCTGCAAGGCTAATGGCAGCAGTGGTATTAGTATTGTTATCTGATTCAAAAGAAATGCTGCAACCTATGTCAGCCATGTCACCCAGCAGCCGTTCGAACCAGGCTGCAATGCGGGGTTCGGCCAGCTTGCGGAAATCACTGATTTTCAAGTAGGGCCTGTAAATATCTGGTTGCTCATCATGTTCGTAAAAAAGCAGACAAACGCGCTGGCTGAAGGTCCTGCCCGCAACCGGAGTTTTGATAGATTCTATCTCGGGCGGGTTTAAATTTCCTGCGGCTGCCTCCAGCGCAGCGCCGCCGCGATCATAATTCCCCTGGACTGCCTGGTAAACCCCCTCATGGACCAGCAGGTCGCTTACGCAATCCAGTGATTCGAGCAGATCATTGAGGTGCGGCCGCAGTTCGGGTTGATTCCCAATTTGTCCAAGAGTCTCATGAAGGTTTGCGAAATGATATAATGGTTGCTTTATAGCGCCCCTCCATGCCCGCGTAAGCGCCAGGCCGTCAACCACATTACGGGCGGCAAGGGCTTCAATACTTTCGTCACCCACAGGCTTAGTCTCTTTATTTGCAACTGTTGGAAAAGCAGAACGAAAATCATCGATATACTGTGTCAGGATTATTTCAGCATTAGTATGAGGATGAATATGACGCTCATGAAGAGAACGCTCAAACTGATACCCCAGGAGTGCGCCCAGAGTCTGTCCCTGGCGAACGCCTTCAAGTATCCTCAATCCATTGCGCACCCTTTCCGAATTAAGATTAATCCGGAAGGGATTGGGACTCATACTACCGGAACCACTGATATTGGCCTGGTCGTAATCATGGGTAAGGTAAGCATTGTGCAGCACTGCCGCGGTTGCCGCCTGGGCTGCCGAAGGAGCGTGAATAAATCCCTCGCTTTTGCTGGTTTCAGTTGGTTTATAATCATTGGTCAAATCATCGGCGACAAAACGCCTATAAAGCGAATCCTTATAGAGTACAGCTTCCATCTTATTAGATCTTCGGTATCTAATCCGGTCCAGGGCATTATCTGGTGTTTCCAGGTGCTTTTTTTCAGGCTTGGCATTTACTTGATCAGGTTTAAGGTCTTCGACCCAACCATAGGCGCCAATATAGATACCCGAGAGATTCTTATTCCGCATGGCTTCCATTCTTTTAGTCACAATTGAAGTAAGCCACGCATCCAGTCGGTGGGTGCAAAGATCAAGGTTCTCCCTTAAAAGACGGTCATAATCAAGGTCCTGGACATGTTCCGGGAAGGAGTAAAGGATATCACGCATTTTATCTTGTCCCACACCAAAAACATCGTCAATCTGCCGCATAGAGGTAAAGCGCTTACCGGGCAATGCATCGCGGGTCTCAATAATGCGCTTGGCAACGGTTTCGCCAATACCATATGCATCCGGCGAAGCGACATTAAAATCCGGATCATCTTTAATACGCTCCATTATCTGGCGAGGGGAGGTTACCAGGTTGAAGAACCCGAGGTGTGAGCGCGAAACCAGACGCTTGAGAGCTGAAATTGCTTCAGATGTAACCGGCTTCTTCTGGCTTTCTAATATCAAAGAACGTTTAAGCAGATTAAAAAGAAGGGGTCCTGATTCCGCAGTCAGCCTCTTACAAAGGGAAGGCAGGTAGTTTAAAGGCGTATCCTCAGGCGTTTCCCCTATTGCATAGTTAAGTGGCTGGTCTAAGCCTTTCCACCATCCACTAACTTTGAGAAGCGGCTGGTCTTTAATTTCCTGTAGCGGTTTTCCGGATAATTTATATAATACCCCCGCGGTTTCAGCTTGTTTTTCCTTCCACAATTTCGACCATTGGTGTACCCAGTATTCCGGCGATGGATTGGCTTCGTCATAAGGTGTGCCCGGGCCGAACACAAAATTACGCATGGCAACAAGTAAAAAAGCAACAAAGCTTTCGTCAACAAAGGGCCGGGCCCGATAGGTGATTGACACAGGCTCCATGGCCAGGATCTGAAGAAGCTCTTTATCCGGATCATTGGTGGCATTGATCCTTGCCACCAGGTAGGGATTGCGGGCGTATTGCAGCCACTTTTTTGCTAATTTTATCAAATAGTAAGCGAGTTTATCTTCAAATTCCCCATTGGCCGGGTATTCCAGCCCTTCAATATCAATATTCTCAAACAGTCCTGCCTTCACATTATTTTCCGACCTGAGTGTTGAAACCGGCAGAATACCATAGGGCTGGTCGCCGACCCGGATAGCTGGAAACGGGCCGCCAGCGTGTACATAGCAGGAAAAGTGGTGGGAAAGATCTTTAAGGGCGTCATCATCCAAAAAGCCTGGCAGCATGGTGCGGAGAAAGTAATCACCGGTTGCAGGCCAGAGAGCTGCGCGTAAATCTTTTGCGTATAAATCGCGCATATCGCCGGCCAGCTGAACATAACGCAAAGCCTGGGGCTTTAATCCAAGCCCCAAGGCATAGCCAAGCCGTTGGGCATTGTTACGGGGAATACTGGGCATGTATTCCCAGTGGGGCGGTCCGGCAACTTCAGTCTGATAACTTTCCTGATAGTCGGCTTTGGTATCAGAATAGCCGGATTTTGCTTCTTTGGTGTTATTGGTCGGGGTCCCTGGCTCCAGGAAGGCGAACCCATTGGTATAATGATGGTTTTCAATAAGCTGTTCGACCAGTTGTACGCCTTTATCAGCCGAGGTTGAGCGGAGACCTACGACTACAACCCGGGAGAAAACATGCTGCTGATTTTCCTTTATCTCCTCATCATTAAAGGATATTTTTAAGGCCATGCCGCAAGCAAGGGCCCGGTTAAAATCAAATACCCAGTCCGACTTGGAATCAAACTGATCGGTCTGGGTCAGCTTGGGAGCGGCAATAAGCGAAAGGTCAGGCTTTACGGGATTCCCATAGAGCGGGCCTTTTAAAAGCGTATTATTCCGGTACAAATAAACCGCGAATTTATCGGGCAGGGTGCGCAGCCTGGGCGCCTGGGTCCAGCTGCTTGCTTTAAATTTTGGCCTTCTCCAGGATTTAAGCGCAGGGACGGTCTTTCTGATCCAGGCCGCCCTTTTAGGTCCGAATGTATGTGCAAGCTTATGCCAAGCTTCGCGTTTTTCATCCTCAGATCCGCTCTGTAAAATTTCCCTGTAGCGGACCCCTGAACTGAATTCACTTTCGGTCAAAAGTTCTTCGTGGGTCTCAATGGAAATTTTATCAGGATAAATCCGGATAAGAAGATCGTTATCAACAAAACGGGTCTCTAGCCGAATGGGCAGCATAAGGACCGGGTAATCCTTGGTTGGGGCGGGCCGGACCTCTCTAGTATCGTCAGTTAAACCGCAGTGGCCCTGGAGTTGAGCCAGGGAAGTGAACTTTTTTTGAGGAAGAGAATCGCGGAGTTTTATTATGCACTGGCCCTGTTGCAGGGTAATAGTACCCCTGCTAAAGGCATGGAACCCATCGACAATCTGCCGCGAGGTTTGGGTGTTGTTGAGAATACGCAGTATTTGTATTTCCGAAGGCATCCAACCGCCACTATAATGGTTAAATTTTATGGTATATAAAATCTTCTTAAAAAATACCTTATGACTTTCTAATAGTTCATGTAGATAACGATGTGAAAAATATAATTGGAGACGCCTTCCAGTAAAAGACAAAATATCTCGAGGACTCCTAGCCGGATGATATCCGGACTTCTCAAGTAAACTTGGTACGCATAAGCTGTATTCATCTACTATAAAACTCAAGCTAGACCCACCTAAGCACAAATGTGAAACGTCACTATAGGAGATCATTGAGGGGCGCAGAGGTGCTGCGGTTGGGACAAACTATAGTCAATGCAACCTCAATAGCCTAAGACATGAGATACTCCACAGCTCTGCTGTGGGGAGCTTCATTGTTCTATTATTTTATCTGATAGGGAATAATTCAACGCCTGTGTTGACCAAAGTGCAAGTATAGTGTATCAGTGTATTTCACCTAAAGCGTCTCAGCGCTCATCCTGATCATCCGGCGTACCTGCGCACCAAGAGCTGTCGGTAATCCTTTAATATCCACATT
>DAOUWY010000132.1 GCA_030666885.1 Methanosarcinales archaeon | reverse complement strand
TCACCTGCTGTATCTCGTACATATCAGGAGATATGTCCACCTGTTCCCCGTCGACCTGGATACTGATTACCTGATTGCTTTTTGAATCGGACTTGTTTTTGGCATCCATTGACTTCAATGCATCCGAAACAGCTTTTGCCTTGCCTTTGAATACAGGTCCTATCTTACCCATATCAGGTTTGACAGCCACTTTTTCCACAACTTTCGGTTCATCATATTCCACGTACACTGACAGGTCGGTCTTGCTTACCCTGCTGTGGGCTTTAAGGTCATAGTCGGTACGGTCGGCTATACCCACGATCTCAACCCAGCCGAACCTGTCCGACAGTATCTCGGCATCCCAGCAGTCTATTGCATAATGGGCCATCTCATCCTTCATGTGCTGCCTGAAGCGCAACCGTTCAGGGGATACGCCCACCCGCACCAGGAACTGGTGGGTCATTGCAAGTGCATACGCCAGGAACTGGTGGGCGATGATACCCTGGTCCACGGCATTGCCCAGGGTCATTTCGACCTGGTCCTGGCCTGATGACTGGTTATGGTCTGAATACAGGCTCAAAGTATAATCCCGGATGCTGTCGAAGCGGGGATGGCTCTTGTCCCTGGGGTCCACGAATATCTCAGCCTCTGCCTGGGTGAACTCCCGCAGCCTTATGACACCCTGGCGCGGTGATATCTCATTACGGTATGCTTTTCCTATCTGTGTAACCCCAAAGGGCAGTTTTTCCCTGTAGAAGCGCAGCAGCCTGGGGAAATCCACGAACATACCCTGTGCGGTTTCCGGACGCAGGTATCCAATACGTTTTGAGCCCGGACCGATGGACGTGCTGAACATGAGGTTGAACTCGTACACGTCGCCCGGTTCCCCACCGCAGTCAGGACATCTGATATTATTTTCCTTGATAATAACAGAAAGTTCATCCGGGGTCAGCGTATCAGGATTGCTGGCAAAATCCTCTATGAGGTGGTCTGCCCTGAAGGATTCATGACACTTCCCGCATTCGGTCAGCGGGTCTGAGAACCCGCCCACATGTCCCGAAGCC
The DNA here is from genome assembly GCA_030666885.1 of Methanosarcinales archaeon. GTDB lineage: Archaea > Halobacteriota > Methanosarcinia > Methanosarcinales > Methanocomedenaceae > Methanocomedens_A. The sequence continues at coordinate 4,919 of DAOUWY010000132.1, read as the reverse complement.
ACGAACACATCTTCTATTCCGATGGTAGGGACCTCAATCTCGTAGTAACCTTCGTTAATGACGTAAATATCGCGCCAGATATTTTCTATCCTGCGCTTAAGCATGGCGCCCAGAGGCCCGTAGTCATAGAACCCGGCCGTACCACCGTAAATTTCGAACGAGTTCCAGAGGAAGCCGCGCCTCTTGGCCAGTTCGATAACACTGTCATATATATCCATAGTTTATCACTTGCTTGCTATCACATTTTTGTTTCAGGTTTGATTTGTAATGTCGGGAGATTAAATATTATTTACCCTGACTGCTCCCAGGTATCTGTCAGGAGTTCATCAATGTGTATGTCCTTTCCGGTCCTGACCATATACAATCTGGTCCACCAGATCATTATCAACGGCTGGATGGTCACCAGTATCAATACCTGGCTGCCCAGTGACCAGATCATGTTCAACCTTACACTGCCAATAAGGCCAATTACCTCGCCTATAAATAAAAAAACAACTGCCACTGCAGTGGAAACTGCAAAGCTGACCAAGCACATTGCAAATACACTTAACTTGTTATCCATGAAGAAACTATATCCCCTTATGATCCCATCCATGGCCCCGATTCTTTCAATCACTATGGAATACAGCACGATTGCAAGGACCGTATAAAGGATGAGCAGGTATATGACCCATATGACTATGCCCATGAGCAGTAACAGTATGCCGGATGTGAATTGGGTGGATTCTACGACCTCCATGTAATTCCTGGTCAAAATGGCACCTGGCACCACGAAAATGATCCCTGCGATCATCATTAGCATTATCAGGAAATTAGCTAAAAAGATATTGATAAAATTGCTGTTGCCTGCATTGAACATATCTGTAATAGAGGTATCGCCCCTTAAAGTTGCGTTCTGGCTCATACCCACCGCACCTGCAAAGAAATATGCATCGAACAGTACCAGTATAAGGAAGACCAAAAAGGCTATGATTATTACGCCTGTGAGATTCTCCATAATGGAAACCGACATCAGGTCAAATAATTCATCCTCTGTCATGGAAGCCATACCTGAGAGGTTCTGGCCGAAAAATAACAACATTGCTGCTATGGCAGCAAAGAACATGACAGTGAACTGTACCACATAGTTGATGAGCAGTGGGATACAGATGTTCAGGTTATGGGTCCAGGAATGGAATCCCTTGGTTATGATATTTTCCAGGTTCTCACTCATGTATACTAATATATGATTTCACTATAAAAAATATACGAATTCCGTTGGCCTTGGTATAAAATGTATACGAATTCTGACCTATGAGACAAAATGTATATTGACAAAATATATACTGACAAAATGTATACTAATCCAGAAGTGTGCCTGAATTAATTCTTTCTTTTATCTGCTATGAAATCCTCTGTGTACTGGTATGCCGTATCATCGGTATATTGTTCAGGCGGATGCTTCATGAAAAAGGATGAGGGGGATAGAAGTGCTCCACCAATACCTCTTTCGAGCGCCAGCTTGCAGCACCTGATGGCATCAATGGATACTCCTGCCGAATTGGGGGAATCCTCTACAGACAACCGCAATTCCAGGTCCATGGGAACATCGCCGAAAATCCTGCCCTCCATCCTGATAAAACAAACCTTATTATCCTTCTGCCAGGGAACATAATCACTTGGCCCTATGTGGATATTGTCAGCATCAAGTCTTTCACCGAGTACTGATTGAACAGCTTCGGTTTTCGATGTCTTTTTAGAAGCAAGCCTGTTCCTGTTGAGCATATTGAGAAAGTCAGTATTGCCGCCTGTGTTCAACTGGTAGGTTCTATCCAGTTTGACCCCCCTCTTTTCGAACAGGTCCACCAGTGTCCTGTGTGTGATGGTGGCACCGATCTGGGCCTTTATGTCATCCCCGATTATCGGGATACCTTTTTCTTCAAATTTTGCCGCCCATGAAGGATCACTGGCAATAAAGACAGGAATATTATTTATAAAACCCACACCTGCTTCCAGGGCACATTCGGCATAGAACTTTGAAGCATCTTCAGAGCCAACCGGGCAGTAGTTCAGGAGCATCTCAACACCTGATTCCTGTAATATCTTTACTACGTCTTCCTTTGATGGTTCCTTCTTATCTGACAGTATAAATGTACAATTTTCGTCATACTCCGCCATATGGGAAGAATAGCCGTCAAGTGCTTTCCCCATACTTACCCTGACACCTGTTTTTGGGATTTCACTACAAAATGCTGTTGTACAGTTCGGCATTTTAAAAATGGCTTCTGAAACATCCACACCTACTTTACGCCTGTCAATATCAAAAGCAGCCACTACTTCGATATTATAAGGCTTATAACCGCCGATATCCCAGTGCATCAATCCATTCGAATCATTACTGTCCCTGCTTTTATAGTACTCAAGGCCCTGGATCAATGAACTTGCACAATTACCGATCCCTACAATCCCTATTTTAATATTGCCCATCCGTTGTTTCCACCATTTTTTTCCTTTCATCAAAGGGAAGATACATCCAGCCTGATAGAATTATAAACTGTTCTTAATAATTCATACATACATAAAGTTTACCTGATATGATTATTTAAGCACAAAGAGATAAAACAATTGCCACTGTATTATATTAATGATTGTATTACATTATCTGTCATAAAGATTAATTTTGCGGTTTTCGATTGCAATTTCACAGTCCCAAATGTTTTCGAATGTGATTGTGTACAATTTACATATTATATATACATGACCTTACCGGTCATGTTATATGTCCTCATGCCCGCAGGCAAATCGGCACAAAATTCGTCGCTTTGCAGTACTTCAAGGAATACCTTCCCCATTTCACTTTCAATGAACTTTTCCTGTACGACAAAATCATATTCCTCATCAGCAATATGGATGAACTTTAATCCATTCAATTCAGCCGCCGACCTGATCCCCACACCCACATCAGCTCTTCCCAGACGAACGCCCGCCGCAACTGCACTGTGCGTTCTGGCTTCGGTATCATATCCTTTGATCGAAGCACACAGTTCATTAAATCCTGTTTTTCTCTTATTGGCCACTTCCTTTAATTTCATATCAGTTAACACTCTTGTGCCTGAACCCTTTGTGCGGTTTATCATCCTGCGGTCCACAATGTCCTCAAATCCCACAATGTCACTGCCAGGCTCTACAATAAGTCCCTGGTCCCGCAGGTAACCTTTGACAAGCACGGCTTTATCCAGTCTGAAGGTCTTGAAAAACGAGAGGTTGTACTTCCCTGTTTCGTCCATCAGATGCACTCCGCCCATGTCAGCGATCCCATCCCTTACCGCTATCATTCCTCCCGTACTGCCGGTATTTATCATTCTTACACTGAAGGGCAAAATGCGCATCAATGCCTCAAAACCCAGGCAATGGCTGCCGATGAAAAGCACGTCAGGAGATTTCACATCTCCCATAAGGGTGACCATCACTTCATCACCTGCGTCGAGTATCTCTACCTGGGGATCTATCTCAATGAAACCATCTGCGTCTGCCAGTGTTGTTATGGCACCTGACCCCTTATCTACCGGATATGCCTGGCCTCTTACAAGACCCACTGTCAGTAACTGCCTCCGCCCTGGGGAATGGTAATCCACTGCCATTTGTGCCCTTACCGTGGACCTTGAACCGGATAATCCCAGGGTATGCCTGATAAGAGGTGCAGTGAATTCATTGAAAATAGTGAGTGCGGATGTGGGATAACCTGGCAGCCCGAATACTGGTGTGTCATCCACTATGCCGACTATTACTGGTTTTCCCGGCTTGATATCGATTCCATGGATCATCTCCTTACCACGTTCACCGATGATGCGGTACATCATATCACCTGCACCGGCCGAAGTGCTGCCCGATGTTATTACAAGCTGGCATTCATCCGTGGCACGAAGCAGTATTTCTTCCATGTAGGGACGGTTGTCCCTGACAATACCATAGTACTTAACCTCTGCACCGCATTCCATGGCTGTTGCACCAATAGAATATGAATTTATATCATAGACCATTCCAGGACCCAGTTCGCTGCCCGGCCGGACAAGTTCCGAGCCTGTTGATATTATTCCTACGACCAGGTTCCTGGTCTTTATATGTTCCACCCCTACGGCAGACAGCACGCCAATCTCCCTTGGTGTCAACCTGGTACCTGCCTGCAGCACCCTTTCTCCCACCATGATGTCCGAGCCCGCATGGATAACATTCTCATTAACAGAGACCGGGCGCATAATATGGACACTGCTGTTATCAGTCCGGGTGTATTCTACCATCACGACTGCATCGGCACCCGCCGGCATCATGGCACCGGTGGATATCTCCACTGTCATACCACCGCCCACGATAACATCAGGAACAGAGCCCGTATCGACACTGCCGGCAAGTTCCAGTGTTACCGGCTTGTCCTCTCTTGCCAGATATGTATCTTTTGCACGTAGAGCATAACCATCCATAGAGGCACGGTCAAAACCCGGGACATCCACCTGTGCAGTAATATCCTCAGCCAGTACTTTACCCAGGGCTTCTTCCAGTCCCATCTCCAGTATCCCGGGCTCAAGGTGTATCTGGCTGATCACCTGCCTGGCATGCTGTGATGATATCAGTTCCCTGAACTCTTTTCTTTCCATTTTAAAACCTGAAGTAGTTACAGCATCAGGAAATATAAGTCTGGTGATATGATCTGTTGATGATTTGTTACCCGGAATTACCAAACATTACATTCTTATCCGGTAATACCCTTGAATACCCGTAAAACTTAAAGCTATCCGGAAATTCAGGAAATTATCCAAAATGGATATGTTCCGGTAAACTTACAGCCAATCAACAGGAACTATGACTAATGGCGCTTGACGGACATGAGTCCACGCACAGGCAGCATTCAGTGCATTCTTCGATATTGGGCGCCGTGGCTTTAT
>DAOUWY010000115.1 GCA_030666885.1 Methanosarcinales archaeon | reverse complement strand
GAGGAAAAATTCAATAGCATAAGAAGCAATACGATATCAGAACAATTATATACTGATCTGCGAGAAGATTATGGATTTCCTCCAGCACTTCCCCGGCTGCCCGGCCATGGTGCTTCGGACCGGGTGCGGGTGCTCATGCTTGGGTGGGGATTTCCATAGTGACTTTGTATTTCTTACACTTTTATTTAAAATCAGGGTTATTTTTACATAAACTTGCATAGATTCCTCCAAGTCGTATCTTTTATTTTTTAGAGAAATATACTTGGGATACTCTTATTAATTTTAAAAAACAAATATATTAATCGGAGTGCACAATGCACATGTATGACCTATCAGAACTTGCCAATTATTCCATTCAACAATGGCTGTCATATGTAGACCCGGTCACATACGACTTTCTGGAAAAATTCGTGCTATCCCTGCTCATAGGTCTGTTAATCGGTATTGAAAGAGAGCGTATATCGGATTCAGGTGACATCTTTGCCGGGATCAGGACATTTGCCATAGCTTCAATATCAGGAATGATATCTACATACATCGCGATCCAGCAGGGAATGCCATATATATTGTACCTGACCATGGTGTTCTTTATCATAGTAGCCACGGTCATAATATATATCAAGAACGTGGTCTACCGCCAGGTAGGTATAACAGGCGGGATAGCCTTATTTTTTGTATTCCTCATGGGAGTGCTGGTTGCTTATGATTATTACCTGTTCGCCATAATGGGGGCAGTGGCTGTAACATTCCTGCTTGTTGAGAAATATACACTAAAGAACTTTGCTGATAACCTGAACCATGATGAAATAACCAATGCAGTCCAGTTTTTTATAATAATATTCATACTATTTCCAATAACGCCAAATACCACTATCCTGGAAGTAATAAATCCCAGGTATATCCTGGGTATAGTAGTTATCGTTGCGTCTATTAGTTTCATTAGTTTCCTTCTTATGAAAAAAACAGGCACTGAGCGGGGAATACATATTTCAGGCCTTATTGGGGGACTGGTCAACAGCGAGGCCACTACAGGTGCACTGGCAGCCCTTGCAAAGAAGAAGCATATCCTGATGAATGCAAGTTACCATGGAATCATCCTGTCCAATGCAACCATGTTGATCAGGAACATGGTAATTGCCTTTATCGTGGACCCCTCAGGTCGGGTCTTGATCATGATGCTGCCCCCACAATTGCTGCTTACTGCTGCAAACATAGGAATGGTAGTAAAGGATAAACAAATACACAGTATGAAATATGAGGCACTGGAGATTGAATCTCCCTTCGCCCTTAAACCTGCATTCAAGTTTGCATTTGGGTTCACAGTACTGATAATAATGGCAAATTATCTCAATATCTGGTTCGGGAGTGCCGGTGTCTTTGTATTAGCCCTGGGCGGACTGGTAAGTTCGGCGGCTGTAACCGCATCGGTGGGGGCACTTGCCTTTGGCGGCAATCTGGCACCTACCACAGCAGCCCTTGTGGCAGTACTTGCAAGTATTATCAGTACGTCAAATAAAATTATCCTGGTAAGACTGGCTGGTTCAATGGAACTATATGTTAAGGTCAGGCGCAGTTTCCTTGTATTAATGAGTGTAGGAGCAGTTGCATTCCTGTTATGGATATTAGTAATCTATATTGCCGGGTTCTCCATAAAGTGATAATAACCGGAAGCATATCACGCACGAGATTGCCTGGTGAGATGTGGCAGGTGTGCGTTGAAATGGGTATTGTGCCAAATAGCTGGTCAAGTTGGAGTGCACCCAAAATAACGGACAAGTAGTCAAGCAACCATATTCAACAAATATATTTCTAATGAAAGCCAATACAACCAACAATGTTTAACCCCACAGACATACGCAGGGACTTTCCTGTATTAGAGAAATGTGTATACCTTGACAGCGCAGCCACAACCCAGACGCCGCGCCAGGTTGTGGAAGCCATGAGCGCCTATTTCTACAAGTATGCCGCCAACCATGGACGCGGCGCACACAGGCTTGCCAGGGAGACCACCAACCATTACGAGGATGCCAGGGAAGCTGTTGCCGGATTCCTTGGAGGGGAATATGAACATACCATATTCACACGCAACACCACCGAGAGTATCAATATGGTAGCCCTGGGACTGGACTGGGAGCCCGGCGACCATGTGGTAACCACCCACGTAGAGCACCATTCCAATTTGCTGCCCTGGCTCAGGTTAAAAGAAAAGGGCGTGGAAGTAACAGCAATTACACCAAATCCTGACGGAACAGTTAATCCCCGGGATATTGACATTGCCATCACCGAACAAACAAAACTGGTGGCCATCACCCATGTATCCAACGTATTTGGCTCTGTTATGGATGTGGAAAAAATAACAAAGATCGCTCACCGCAGCGGTTGCATGTCTCTGGTAGATGCGGCGCAGAGCGTGGGCCACATGCCTTTTGACGTGAAGAAGATTGATTGCGACTTCATGGCAGTGTCCGGTCATAAAGGAATGTTCGGACCCCAGGGCACAGGCGTGCTGTATTTGAAGGATACCGGTTCCATCAAGCCTGTATACCTTGGCGGCGGCACAATTTATGCCATGACCGGGGATGATTATAAACTGGAGGATGCGCCAGGGCGGTTCGAGTATGGTACGCCAAATATCCCCGGCGTTATAGGACTGGGCAGGAGTGTTGAATACACAAAGTCATTGGGCGTTGAAGATATCCGGCGGCATGAAGAGGCTCTGGCCAGGGACGCTGCCAGGCGGCTCTCAGGGATAGATAAGGTGGAGGTATACGGACCACAGGACAGGGCTGGTGTGGTACCTTTCAATGTAGTTGGCTTACATCCCCATGATGTAGCCATGATACTGGATGAGACCCGCAGGATTTGCGTGCGAAGTGGCTATCACTGCGCCATCCCAAGCGTCAAACTGCTCAAGGTTGATGGCACGATCAGGGCTTCATTCGGTGCATACAACCTGACCGAAGAAGTGGACCTGCTGGTGGATACAGTGGAACAGATAGCAACCACCCTGGCCTAAAGAGGTATACAAATGAAAATTATCCTGCTGGGAACCGGTGTTGCTATACCACAAAAGGACAGGGTGCAGTCCGGGCTGATAGTGGATGCAGGATGTGATAATGAAAATAATCCTGTACTGTTTGATTGCGGCTGTGGTGTACTGCAGAGAATTTACCAGAGCGGGTACAGGCATACCAATATTACCAATGTGTTCCTTTCCCACCTGCATTTGGATCATTGCGGCGACCTGCTGGCACTGGTCAAGGCAAACTGGCTCTGTGATACCATCAAACTGGACTTGTGGGGTCCTGTGGGTACCGGGCAGTGGCTGGACGACCTGCTGGCAGCTTATCCATATATGCAGGACAATGTAGATATCAGGGTAACGGAACTTGACCCAGGTCAGGTGGTAGAGGTTGAGGGGCTGGAAGTGGAATGTGTACATACGGTCCATACCCTGCCTTCGCTGGGGTTCAAGGTAAGATCAGGGGGGAAGACCATAGTATATTCAGGAGATACAGAACCAGTAGATGATATAGTAATAGCGTCAGATGGCATTGACCTGCTCATACATGAGTGTTCGTTCCCTGACACTTTTGAAGTGACCAACCACACCACACCTGGCACTCTGGCAGAAAAAATCGAGGGAACTTTAATAGGGCATATTGTACTTACCCACCTGTATCCCCAGACCAGGGGGTTCGAGGCCGGGATGGTTAAGGTGCTGGCAGAAGCCTGCAGGTGTCCTGTGGAGATTGGATGTGACCTGCAGATCATTGAGATATGAGACATAAGACATAAGATAATAAGTGGGTGATATACGAAGGAGTAAAGGCATTTTTCTACCAGGAATTAGACTGAATAGCTATATTTAAATAACACAAGATTCGTTTTATTGATATGCAGCTTCGCGGAAGACTCAAGCAACTGACTGAAAGCAAAGTAAATCGTATTAATGACCTGGTTTTCAAGTATAAAAAACTCAAGAAGAAATTGGGGAAAAATGCAGTTCTTGATAAATTAAAGATGCATATCCGGCATTTACCATCTGAAGAAGAACAAGTTCTTCGGGCGGCAGAAGTTGTTTTTGAATTAAATGTCCAGCCAGATGTCCCGTATCTGGAAGTGCTCAGGAAAGTTATCTGCCTGACCGGTCTTCCTGAATCGAAAGTAGATATGATGTTATCTGATGCACTTGAAGAACTTGGGATTGAATTCGAAGAAATGAGTGATGATGAGCTAAAAACAGCAGTGGCTATCAATAAAGATGATATGATGGATGTGTATTGTGATGTACTGTTAAAAAGGCGTTTTCAAAAGCAAATGATGGAGAAATAAATTTAAAGGTTGATGATATTATGGGAAAATCAATGATTACTGAAAAGATACGCATATCACCCTATTTACACAGGGAAATAACCGATCTTGTTGAAGATGGCGATTTTGCTTCATTTTCTGATTTTGTAAATATTGCAGTTTCGAGTTTTTTATCGAGAAACTTTGGCACGGTTGAAGAGGATGAAGATGAAGATACCATGTCTTTAGAAATGCCTGTAGGGTTATTATATTTAGCATTGATCAACAAAGGCATAATTACAAAAGAGGATATGACCATCCTTGGTGATAAATTAGAAAATAACGAATTGGATGATTCATTAATTGAAGACTTTTTCAACGGTTTTATGGACATTGAGGATGATTACGATATGTTTGATATGCTGGATATGGGTAAACAATTTGAAATGGAAGAATCCTATGAGGCTGCCGAACAAGTCTACAAGGACATAATAGATAAGTTCCCTGAAGATTTTGAGCCTAATTTTGATCTGGGCCGCCTATATTTTAATTTGGGTGAAAAGAAAGATAGCCAGACCCAATTCAAAATTGCTCTTGAAAAGGCAAAGGAAATGGAGGAAGGTGAGGATATAATTGAAATGATATCCTCAGAGATGAAAAAGACAAAATAAGGCATATACGTTTTTTTGTAACGATGGGAAAATAGGGTAATAGCCTATTTTCCCCTTCATCTTTTTGTAATGCATTTTTTAACGTATAGGAAAGTATAAACGCATTTGTTTAATAGCATGTGCACTCTTATCAGACTGGACTGGCGATGAAAGATCGAAAATTAGATTTATGAAAACTGCATAACATTCTTTATAATTTAAAAATTCGCCTTAGTTCTGAAAATTAAGAGAATGCAGCTATGGCAGGGCTGCGGTGTGTGGGGCGGTGGTGATCATATTGTTTACCATTGTCCTGAGAATCCAAAATGTTATATTAAAGATATTGCAAATAGACTGTTAAGTACATACAAAATTAGCATGTGATTATTATGGAAAACCAAAGAGACAAAAATCACGATGTAGCCGTGGGTTTAGGCCTTGTTGGGGCAGGTATTGGGTTTCTTACATTTGGCCCTGCTGGTATGATAATAGGCGGTGCGCTTGGTGCATTAGCAGGTAGCAATAAAGAAGACGATAATAATGATGAGTGGTAAAAAATTAGACATAAAGTTAGACCACCTCGGGCGCACATATTCAATAACATTGGGTAGTTTGGCGGCTTTGACAATAGCTGATGTGGTAGGTTTATTTTTTTCTGGCTTTCCAGGATTTATACTTAATGATGACCCTACATTTAATATCTATATCTATATCCAGGCGCTATCAGTAATTATTTTATTGTTGGTTTCATATATCTTATATGAAAAATTTGAAAAAAGTTATAAAAATCTACAAGAACATGCTGATGCACTGATAAACGAAGACGGACAATCTGATTATTGAGATTATTTTTATCATACCAAGATTTTTGACTATATATTTTCAACCGCAGTGATTATCTTGGCTGCCATGCTCCGGATGCTGGCAAGCCTCAAGATATGTGTTGCAGGTCCGGCCTTCAGTAGGTCGGAAGGGCTGTCGGCGGGTGTGGGGGCGCTGGTGACGGCCGACCAGAAGATATGCCAACGAAGGGCGCCAGTGCCATTAAGCCAATGAGTAAAAGAGAAATAACAATAATGAGTATTAATAAGCACCAACCGGAGATATGAACAAATGAAAATACTGGCACTTATGGGCAGCCCCAGGAAAGAGGGCAATACAGACATACTGATAGACAGGGTTATTAGCGGCGCACAGGCCGCCGGACACCAGAGTGAAAAACTATACTTATACGACCTCAACATCCTGCCGTGTATAGACTGCCGCAACTGCAGTTCAGGTGACAGGGTCTGTAACAGGGATGACGACATGCAGGATATCTACCCCGGGATCGAGGGCGCTGATGTGATCCTGTTCGGCACACCCCTGTACTGGTACGG
>DAOUWY010000208.1 GCA_030666885.1 Methanosarcinales archaeon | reverse complement strand
TAACATGTCAATTTCCATTCGGAACTACAACCGTTCGGAAGTACTGATGATTGCAACCTTATTATACTTGAGCATTATTCAGAAATCCCAGGAAGAAATAGTAGTTATTCATTTTTAATAATTTTAAAAAAGTACTTATCCTAAGATGATAATAACATATCAGGTAGAAAAACAATGATGAAAAATAACATTCTATTAAGAGACATTATGACAAGAGGGGTAACTTCAGTTCCAATGGATATCACCCTTAGGGAAGTTGCAAAAATATTGGTTGACCAGAACGTTTCCGGCGTAGCAGTTACAGACCATAACGGGGAAATTATGGGATTTATCACAGAAATGGACATGTTGCACGTAGTTGTTGATAAATCACTGCTTGATAACACTGCCGAAGCAATAATGACGACTTCGTTAAAATCGATCAGCCCTTCCACCGATCTGGAAACTGCTGCCAGTGTCATGCTGGAAGCACGTATTCACAGACTGATCATACTATCCGAACAAGGTATGGGGGCATCAGACCGTCCTGTTGGTATTCTCAGTGCCAGTGATATTATCAGGCAACTGACGCTGTAAGGAGTTATTTTCGTACAGGTGGGAGCCTGCAAAGTTTCGAGCTTAGCTGTGCGTGTACCCTGATGATATCATATTTAGTCAACAGTCCGGACAGTCTTGCCGGGTCATCCCTGTCCACAACAGGCAGGCGACCTATATTGTTATCCAGCAATTTCCTTAATGCTTCTTCAAGATTCTCATCTTCATATGTCACGATCAGCGAGCGGGTCATGATATCACCGACAGTTACAATGTCCCTTTCATCTGTGTGGACTTTTTCAGCATCCTCAAAGGTCACCATGCCGACCAGCTCCAGGTTATCCAGCACAGGATACCCCAGATGACCGTATTTATGGATGAGGTTCAACACTGTCTGAATCTTTGTGGCAGGGTCGACTGTGATAATATCGCTGCTCATTGCCTCCTTTGCTGTTACAAGTTCCAGCACGTCTATTGTCATCTCACGGCGGTGGGCAGGGGAGTCCATCCTTGTAGACACTTGTTTTTCATATATGGACCATCTGCCTGATAGAACATATGCCAGGGTGGATGCAAGCATTAGTGGTGGCAGCAGGTTATAGTTACCTGAAAGTTCTGATACCATTATTATTGCGGCTATGGGTGTTTTTGCCACACCTGCGAGCAGGGCCGCCGTCCCGACCACCACAAAGGTAGCTGGCTGCAATACTATATTTGGGAACAAAGTATGGAAGGTCAGTCCCAGCACACCGCCCACCATTGCTCCTATCACCAGTGAGGGAGCAAATACACCACCGCTGCCCCCGCTGCTGATAGTGAAGGATGTGGCAATTATCTTGGCGAATACCAGTAGCAGCATAAGTCCTACTACAAGTTGCTGGTCTAAGGCCTGCTGGATGAGCCCGTATCCTACACCCAGGCTTTCAGGTATGAAAAATGCAAGAATGCCAAGTAAAAAGCCGCCGATGGCAGGCCTGAAATGTCTGGGTATGGTCAACCTGTTAAAGACGTTCCTCATACCGTAGAAGATATGTACATAAAAGATACCAACGGCTGCACATGCAATACCCAGCAGTGCATAGAAAATAAGTTCATATGGGTTGGTGAACTGGTAATTGGGCATGATGAACATGGAACCCCAGCCGAACACTGAGCAGAATATGGAATAAGCGATGGTGGACGAGATAAAGGCGGGCACGATGCCCTCTGATTCCGAACCCTGCCTGTACAGTACTTCGATTGCGAATATTGCGCCGCCAAGTGGGGCCTTGAATATGCTGCCCACACCGGCAGCCATGCCGCATATTACGAGAATGCGACGGTCCCGGTCACTGAGATGAAGCCTGGTGGCAAGTATGGAACCGAAACCTGCACTGATCTGGGATATTGGTCCTTCCCTGCCTGCGCTTCCTCCTGAGCCTATGGTTATCATGGATGTCAGTGCTTTAATGAAGGGGACCCTGGTCTTGATTATACCTTGCTTATGGTGGTAGGAATCGATAACCGAATTAGTACCTTCTCCCTCTGCCTCCGGGGCAAAGTGGTACACAATGTAGCCTGCAAGCAGTCCGCCCAGCACGGGGAGTAATATAAGTAATAAACGGTTGGGCTGGCCTTTAACAACGGGCAGGAGGTCAATATCACCTCTTGGGGTAACAGGGAAATACCCGCCGATGCCACCTAATAGGTAATAGGTGGCATAATACAGGCCTGAATAGAATATGATGGCCACAATCCCACCCACAATACCTACAAGGATGCTGAGGGCTGTCCATCTCTGGACCTCTTTCAGGTCGAGTTCACGTATTATTTCATGTATCTTGCTGCTGAGAACCATTCTGATTACACCAGCCTGGAAATGTGAAAGGTTATTGAATTTGTGTAGTGGATAATGAATTCAGTTGGTAATCGGTGTTTTAGAAATGACTGTCGAGTTTTTCCTGGAATAAAAGAATTTACAGTACTCGTTTGTTCAACCTTCTTTGATTTTTCGAGTGTTACTAATACAGTATGAGTAATAAGTTTAATGTATTACAAAACTGAGAAATTTATTTGGTTGTTAAATTTGCTCTATTGTCTATCAGAATATTAATAAAACCACAATTTTATATAATATATTTGTTAAAATGGTTGCTTGTGATCGATCTTTACAAAATGTGCATTGAGTTATTGGAAATCAAATAAGTATTGATAAGATTCAGGATTTTGAAAAGAAGAAAGGTTCTGATGAATTGCTCAATCAATCTTCTTATATAATATCTATGGTAAATTATACTTAATATTGTTCAATAGCCACGCTAATCACACTTATATTGTTTATATGGACACTTGTTTATATTGATGTTTATATGGTACGGGTAAAATTAGAACAATGTATTAATATTGGGTGCTATATCTAAATTGCAGGTGAAAATAATGGCAAAAAAACCAGCTGGAATGCGAGGAGTCAATCCCAGGGCCATGAACCAGATGATGAAACAAATGGGGATTGACACAAAAGAGATCGAAAATGTGGAACAGGTAATTATACGAACTCCCGACACTGATATCATCTTTGATGATGCCAGCGTAACAAAGGTGGCAGCCCCGGGTATGCTTACATACCAGATTGTAGGAAATCCAAGAGAAGTTCCACGTGAAATCCCAATTCCGGATGAAGATGTAGCACTGGTGGCAGAGCAGACCGGAAAAACCCCGGATGAAGCGAAGGCTGCACTTGAGGAAACAGGTGGAGACCTGGCCGAAGCTATAATGAAACTTGGATAATAAACTTATAGATTGATTTCAGGTATTCCATCGACCGGACCAGAACCGCCGATTCAGTTAAACGGCTAGACTTTTTATTATATTCTGGTTACACTTATTAATCTGTTCGGCCGGTTAGTTTGATAATACCAACATGTAATGTAACGGTCTCGTATGTGTCAATAGCAGTCCAGGCACATCATAGCAAAAAATGTTATTTACCTTAAAAGCTTCGAATTTTCTTCTTTTCTTGTTATCTTTTTATCTTCTTATAAAATGTGGTCAACATGATTTTTTGCACCTGCCGGAATCTCATTTCAACTGAAAAAACCCCATACATAACAAATTATTTATATTGACAAGTAATATGAAGCCGTCGTAGTATTAAGTAATTAATATAACTCACAGATGCATCAGAGTTAATTTGGTTTTTATTTCCAAATAACCTGACCGTAGGGATTTGAACATCCTATGGCGTATGGGTCGTACGGACCCGAACGCAGCGAATCTGCGTGAGTCAGGCCCTTTTCCAGGGTCATACGGAGGAACAATAATTGAGTAAAATAATCAGGAAAACAAATCCACGCATAATAGGCCTTATCGTCGACCTCAAGGCCTTATCCCGCGATAATGGAGTGAATATCTGGCGGGACATTGCAAAGCGTCTTGAACGCCCCACAAGGAATTATTCTGAAGTGAACCTTAGCAAGATCAATAGATATACCAGTGAGGATGAAACAGTTATCGTGCCCGGAAAAGTGTTAAGTTCCGGTAACATCGAGCATAAGGTAATAGTGGCTGCACTGGGATTCAGCAACGGTGCAAGGGAAAAGATCACGAAAAAGGGTGGGTCCTGCCTGAACATTGAGGACCTGGTTAAAGAGAATCCGAATGGTTCCGGTGTGAAGATAATGCAGTGAGGTGCGATGAAATGACAATTATAGACGCAAATGGAATGATATTGGGCAGGCTTTCCAGTGTTGTAGCCAAAAGACTTCTTGAAGGTGAAGAGATATTCAT
>DAOUWY010000355.1 GCA_030666885.1 Methanosarcinales archaeon | reverse complement strand
TAAGACACTGGTTCTGTAAATATCCGACTCCATAAGGGATATAAATAATTTTGTCTCTGGATTTTAATCCACACCTCGGTAACAGAACCAAAATTGTAAAAGTGGATACCCTATTTAGTAAAAAATTCCAACTATTAATTTTTCCGCCCCAGATACACCCACTGGTCGTATATACCGTTCTCATCAGTATTATCAATGACCTCCCCTATCGCACCCAGGCTGTCCAGTACATTTTCCAGGATATACATCTCTTCACGTTTGTTCACTGTGAACAGCAGCGTCCCTCCCGGCTTAACTACCTTCAGGGATTCATCCATCATTGCGGCCCAGATATCCTTATTGAAACTATAAATGGTACCAAGCATGAAACCAATAACAGCGTTAAATGACCCCTCCTTAAAGAAATCAGTCAGTCGCGTGGCATCCATCACAATAGTACGCTCAGGCTTCAGCACACCATGTTCCAGCCCCTGGCACACCTGGCACCGGTCATAATCAGTTGTCAGCGGGAATATGCCCCGCTTTTCCAGCGACAGCGTCGCCATACCGTTGCCGCAGCAAATTTCCAGTACCTTGCCCGATGCATCGAACTTACACCCAAGTTTTTTAAACAGCTCATCCAACCGTTGGACCCTTATATCCAGATACACCATGTCATAGGTTTCAGTGGGCTTAACGCAGCCATCACATAACTGTTTTTCAACCAGGGCAATTGAATAATATTCCTGTAATGCACCGATCAATTCCCGGGCCGGTACATCGATCAGGTTCACGTTATCAGCAGCCTGTAATAGAACAGAAGCCAGAGCACCAAATTGTCCCGCTGCCGCCGACTGGATGCCGGACAGTGCTACTACATTGGTGAATACTGCCCAAAAAGAAGGATATTCCCCTGTAGCCGGATTATTTATTGCCAGACAGATGATATCTTTACCGTCCTGCACGGCCCTGATCTCACTGTCAATCCCCCCGGACCGTACCATCTGTTCAATAAACCCAAGGGTCAGGTACAGGTCGTTCAGGTTACTGTAGCTTTCTTCAGGCAGGAACAGGTTCTCATCATTATCCAGGCCCAGAACCTGGTGAAGCAGCATAAAACAATAAACCCCTTGAAAAAAAACAAAATATTATTTATTCATCAGGCTCATCGAACTTGTAACTGTCATCCCCCATCATGGCGGCGGATATGGAATCTATACCATCGATCCATTCGGCTACCAGGCCGTAAGGCATATCTGATAAAGTTTCCTCGGGGATTTCGGCCCCGGCGATCACGCTGGCCCCGATTGTGGCAATATAACCAATAGCAGTTCCGGGGTCATCTGCCTCCTCTGCTGCTAATGCACTTTTGATGATCGGGGTAAGATTCGCCGACTTGTCATAAGCACCATCGATGTAACACTCGCAGGAAGCAAAAACACCGATCAATGAGGTCTGCAATGAATCGAGCATAAGGTCGATTGACTCACTGATCGAATCCATCGGATTCAATACAATTTTCTTGACCTTATCCAGGGCATCGAAGGCCCCGTCAACTGTCAACTCATTTTTTTCGTATTTAGCAATGACCTTCAGGCATGCAAGGATTATGTCATCTTCCATATTGACAAATATCTTGCCAGCGTCACCCGGATCTTCGTCTTCATTGAGTTCAAAACCACTTTCTTTGACCTGCTCTATCCAGTTGTTCCATCGGTCTTCTGAATAGAACGGAAATATGGTTTTAGATTTGGGGCTTGCTGCTGGTTCTTTCTTTGTTTTTCCTTTTGACTTTTTCTTAGCCATTGTTGCTTTGCTCCTGGAATCTGGTATTCAACTTTGTGAGTATTATACTTTGCGACTAAATGCAATCACCATACTGAGTGTTTCATTTCTTTCTTTAATTTAAAACCCATATACAGTCCGAACAC
>DAOUWY010000281.1 GCA_030666885.1 Methanosarcinales archaeon | reverse complement strand
GTGCGGTTGTGCGGTTGTGTTCTTATGGGCATCGTTCAGCTCTCCACCACCGGCCAAGGCTCCTTCCTGTCAACTACCGCTTCCAGTGCGTTCTTGTATTCTTCCAGGATAAAATTCATAAATCCATCAAGGTTCTCCAGCCGTCCCAGTTCGAGCATGTCAAAGTACCTGTTCTTCATGTCAGGGTCAAAAACAAATAGCGGGTATCCTGCCTTTAGTAGTACCATCGAATGTATTATCCTTGTGACCCTGCCGTTGCCGTCCTTAAAAGGATGAACTGTCGCAAGCATGAAATGTATGAATGCACCCAGTAGCAGGGGATGTAAGTGTTCCCTGTACATCTTATAAAAATTTACAATTGCTGCAATTTCATATTTGATCTCTTCGATGGTGGCCGGAAGTTTCAATTTTGAACCAATAATCCTTTTCCCGGGAGATGTATAGTATTCGCCACATTCGTCAATCAAGCCTCTCGTCAATATCCGGTGATACAATTTAATGTTCTCGCTTTCCTGTTCAAGGTCCCCGCCCGGTCTAAGGTCCTTATTAAAGTCCATACTAAGGTCTTTAAATTGATTATTCAGATGTTTTACAGCTTCAAAGGTGTTCCTTATCTCTACAATTTCCCTGGGTGTAAGCCCTGTTGGCAGGTCTTTCATTACTCTTTCCACATCGTCCTTATTTGCAGTATTTCCCTCAGTTACTGTGGTTGAATATACATGCATCTTAATAACCAGTTCCATGAGTTCATTTGAACCTGCAATCCTTTCTTTTATAGTATCAATGTCATGGATAAGTCTGCAATATTTTCCTGTCTTTTCTGCAAGGGAGCAGGGTGGCTGCATCAGGGCCAGGTAGAACAGCATCCTGTCGTTCAGGTTAAAATCGATGCAGAGGGGTTTTTGTTTGATTATTTTGACAAACCGATTTCTTTCAAGTATCCGGATGTATTTAATAAGGGTACTTTTTGAATTGCCTGTGTAATCATGCAGTGTTTTAAGAGTTGAAGGACCGCGCCTTATTGTGGAAAATACAATGTCCTGTGCCCTTTTGGAAAGCAAAATGTTATAGTCAAGACCTTCTTTCCTTGACCATAGTAAAAATGCCATATAATTATTGAGGATTGGGTTTTCGCGGTTTATATTATAGACTGTCTGTTTTTTATTTGTATTCCTTTTCCTGGTAACCAGTTCTGCATCAATGAGTTCGCCCACCCGTTTGTAGAGCACCCTGTTGTTCAAGTTCTCAAAAAGTATGTTAACTCTTAATGTTGCTGACAGTTCGTTAAATGTGGCACCATTTGTGAAATGTAAATACAGTAGCGTATCCCATTTGGTTGGTGTGGGCATATATGGTAAAAATGATGCCACACCATATAAGTCTGATTAAGTTTTTTGTATTATTTGTATTATATAGGCATGTATCTACTAAAATTGATATCATCAAAAGTTGCAGTATAAAAAACCACCAGACAAAATCGATTTTGGCTTTTTCTATTTGCGGTCAATACCGGAATTAAGCTATAGACTTAGATGTTGAAAATTAATCTATTCAATTCCTTTTAGAAAACTTATTTGCCTTTAGCGACCATTAGGATTTTATGAAAAATGTATACCTTGCAGCACCGCTTTTTTCAGATGCAGAATGTGATTTCAATAGCAAGCTAAGGGATGAACTGGAAGGAATAGGTATGAGTGTCTTCCTGCCCCAGGAGCACTCAAATGATAGTGACTCCGAACGGGATGCCAGGCAGGAGTCCATCTTCAGCAAAAACGTGGCCGCCATTGACTCGGCCGATATACTGGTGGCGGTGCTGGACGGGGTGGACGTGGATTCAGGCACGGCGTGGGAGATAGGATATGCCCATGCACTGGGTAAGCCTGTGTACGGACTGCGGACAGATTTCAGGACACTTGGGATCGAGGGGACTGTGAACCTGATGATCGAGAGGTCTGTCGTGCTTTGTACGGATCTGGATGAGTTGTTGGAGCTACTGGAACTGTAACAATGATGTTATTGTGTAAAATCACAGGAGGAAGTGTATGAGTCTGTCCTATTTGATCATGGCAATAATTTTTGAAGTGGCTGGCACCACTTGCATGAAATTATCCTATGGTTTTACTAAAGCAGTTCCGTCAATATTAATGATCATCTTGTATTTGCTTAGCCTTGGTTCATTGACATTTGCCTTAAAAAAGATGGATGTAAGTATTGCTTATGCAATATGGGCAGGCTTAGGAACTGCACTTATCGCAACTGTGGGAATATTGTGGTTCGAGGAACCGGTAACTGCACTGAAAATAATATCACTTGGACTGATAATAATTGGAGTAATTGGGTTAAATCTTAGTGGTGGAGTACATTAAATACTTCAGGCATTCCTTTCAACCACGGAAAAACAGAATATCCGCCTGGAAGTAAGCCAGATGCAATATGAAGACACCCCGGCCCACCACAAATCCTACAAAACCGCCACAGACCTATACGTCCAGCGCCTCCCGAACATCGCACTGGCAGACGCATGCGTCATTGAAGGCCCAACGCCCTGAGCACAATACGGAACCACCCGACAAATGTAAATAAAATATAAAAAAATGTGCCCAGACCCGGATTTGAACCGGGGACAACTGCCTCTTCAGGGCAGCGCTCTCCCAGACTGAGCTACCTGGGCAGGTAGGATTATTCTCTTCTCTTTAATGGTATATCAAATCTTCGTTTTATCCAGTCGCAGCCCGCTTTTGTAATTCGTATGAATATACAGTCCACGTATGGAGCCCGCAGGGCTTCATACGTGTGCAGCCCGCTACTGGCTTGAGTAGCTGTGCTTGAGTAGCTGTGCCTGAGTAGATGTGAATAGAGTGGGCCCGCGGAGATTCGAACTCCGGACCTCCGCCATGTCAAGGCGACGTCATAACCTGCTAGACCACGAGCCCTCAGTGCTTACAGCATC
>DAOUWY010000007.1 GCA_030666885.1 Methanosarcinales archaeon | reverse complement strand
TGCTGGACCTGCATAATAGGGGATTACCATCGAAAGAATATGATGAAGCAATGATTCTGCTAAAAAAGAATCCCAAAACTTATACGGAGCTTGAGCAAAACATAGTTGAATATATAGAAAAATTGTTAAATGGAGATATCAGCAGTGATGTATATGTTGATACCCTAATTTTGATAAAAGAAAATTATAAGCGATAGAACTAATCTCCAAACATGATATTAAAAACAAATCCGGATGAAAAGGATGCGTATGCACTGATTGTCGGTATAGCTACGTATAAAGACTTTAAAGTACCAAATTAAGATAAAAGGAAGTGAAAAAATGCCTGTCGTGGAAGGACTTATAGCATCTACCGCACCAGTGGTGGTGAAATTTCTAATAGATCAGATAAAGAATTATGGAAGAAGTGGTAAGAAAACGAAAGATATAGATGAATTGAAAAATATTTTAGAACCATTCAAGGAAAAGTTTGAAGTTACTGAAGAAGAGCTTCAGAAGATAAAGGAGAATGCTGAAAAGCTCAGTGAGAAATTAGCAGAGAGCGGCTTTGTGATCACAGATGAAATGTACCAGAGATGGAACTCGAATTTCTTGGATGAAAAATTAAAAGATATAGATCAGGTTAAATCCACATTTAAAACAGAACTCTGGACAGCTAAAAGTAAAGAAGAGATCAAAGGTGCCCGGGATATCAAGATACTTCCACGAAAATACAGGATTGGGGAGAGGATTGTCGTGTACTTCAGGTCTGATAGGGCTTGTTATCTTACACTCTTTAACATAGGAACGAGCGGAAAACTCACGGTATTGTTTCCCAATTACTTATTCCAGAACAATTTCACCAGAGCCAACAGGATTTATGCCATACCTGGAGATGAATATCCTTTTGAATATGAATTGAGCGGTCCACCGGGTGTTGAAAAAATAAAAGCCATAGCAACCACTTCGAAGTTGAATCTATTTGATTTTGAATTTTCCAGGGACGAATTTTTCCATTCCGTTGAGAGAGGTGTTGCGGCGCGAGATATCAGCATTGTGGCAAAAAAGATGGAAGAAGTGTCAGTTGACAGCTGGGCAGAAACCATATGCGAGTTTGAAGTGGAATGACTTTTTTTATTGTGTTATATAGAGGCCGTCCAACAATTATCTAGCCAACAATAAATCCGCCTATTAAAACAATTTTTTTATTTTACATCTCAATAATCTTAATAACTATACCCCGGTGCCCTGCTGCGGTAGACTTTTTATTATTTCCTGATTATTATTTACTACTACTTATATATTTCGCAAACTATATATTCTGTCTCAGCTTTTCCAGAACAAATTAAAAAGTCTCGAAAAGGACAGGGTAAAATAGCATCCGGTCCTGACGTTGTCTGGTAAGTTTGTACAGAAACGCTAATCCGGTAGGTGGTATCAGCGAGCACGCACAATATAAGCATAAACCACAACTACCGTCGGCTGGATAGCACCTGTCTCAAATCCTCAACTTTTGTGACCGGTGCCCTGCAGTTGTAGTTCTCGCAGATGTAAACGGTTGGCTTACCCTGGATTGCCACCTTACCCCTGGTCATATGTACCAGACCAGGACCCACTTCCTCAGCAGCACGATTCCCAGCAAAGGCGATGACCTTATCTGGCAGAAAATGCCGGTTGATCTCAAGTACAAATTCTTTAGTTTCCTTCATGTCGTCACATGCTATCACAATCTGCATGGGGCTGTTCAGGTAGAGATTGAGCGCAGAAAGCATCTGTGTATGTGCCAATGGGCTCTCTTCCAGCTGCGATCCGAAAGCAAGAAAAATATCCCTGGCACGTCTTAGCATATCCTCATCATCTGCCAGTGTTCCTATTCGAAGCAGGTTCTCTGCTGCAATTGAGTTTCCAGAGGGAACCGGACCGTCGTAAGCTTCTTTTATGGCTGCGAGTATCTCTGTTTCACCGTGGCGATTGAAGAAGAATCCTCCATCGGCGTCATCCCGGAAGAGCTCAATCATGGCATCATTCAGCCGGAACGCTTCACGCAACCATTCGGGATTGAAACTCGCTTCGTATAAGTCGAGCAATGCAGCGATGAAGAACGAGTAATCTTCCAGGGTTCCGGGAATCGTTGCTTTGCGCTCACGATAGCGTCTGCATAACCCCTCATCATTCACAAGATTTTCGAGGATGAATCTGGCTGATGAGGCTGCAGCTTCAAGAAACCGTCTCTCATGCAATACCTGGTATCCAGTGACGAATGCCCTGATCATAAGACCGTTCCAGCCAGTCAGTATCTTGTCATCGGTTGCCGGTCGTATCCTCTGGTTACGCGCCACAAGAAGCTCCTCTTTAGCCTTGCGGATAATATCTTCTCTCTCAACCGAATCGGATGGTTCAGCCATATAAAGTACACTTTTGCCCCCCTCAAAGTTTCCCTGCGGCGTTATCCCAAAGTAGCGGCAGATCGCTTTGCTCCGCTCATCACCGAGAACCGATCGTACCTCATCAGGTGACCATACGTAAAACACGCCTTCAGTCCCCTCACTATCAGCGTCTATCGCGGAGTTGAAGCCGCCACCAGTTTTGGTCATCTCCCGGAGCACCCAGTTAAGTGTCTCTTTTCCGATATGTGCAAAAGTCGGGTCTCCTGTAACCTGGTATGCTTCAAGATAAATTCTTGAGAGGAGCGCATTGTCGTATAGCATCTTCTCAAAATGCGGAACCAGCCAGTACCTGTCAGTGGAATAGCGGTGAAACCCCCCGCCCAACTGGTCAAAAATCCCTCCATGTGCCATTGCATGAAGGGTCTTTGTAACTATCGTTAGTGCTGATTTCTCACCTGTCCGGTGATGATACCGGAGCAGGAAAGAGAGATAGCAGGGCTGGGGAAATTTCGGTCGTTTCAACGTCCATGCAGCCGCATCGCCACCAAATCCACCATAGTCTGGATCGAACAGGAGTACGAGTTGTTCATAAAGGTCATCAAGAAGATCGACCGGGATCTCCCCCGAATGTGGCTTTTGCAGGTAGGATTTTTGCAGGAGTTCTGTGATATCTTCGGAACTTGCCAGAAGCTGCTCCCGATTGTCACACCAGTTGCTCACAATCGCATGCAGGATATCGTTGAAGGCTGGTAGGTCATATATCGGCTTTGGTGGGAAGTATGTTCCGCCAAAAAACGGTTTTTTGTCAGGTGTGAGGAAAACAGATAGGGGCCAGCCACCTGTGCCTGTCATCATCTGCACTGCCTTCATGTAGATTTCATCCAGATCCGGGCGCTCCTCGCGATCCACTTTTATGCAGATGAAGTTTTCGTTGAGGATACTGGATGTTAGCTCGCTTTCGAAGGATTCCCGTGCCATGACGTGACACCAGTGGCAGGTAGAGTATCCGATGCTTAAGAAGATGGGCTTATCCTCAACTTTCGCACGTTGTAGCGCTTCTTTGTTCCATGGATGCCAGTTAACAGGGTTATAGGCATGTTGGAGTAGGTACGGGCTTTTCTCCTTTACCAGGGCGTTTGGAGTCTTATTTTTCGTCTTATCTTCACCTTCCATGTCAACCACTTACCTTTGCAGGAAGATTATTCATCATTCCTCATAAGCCTGATCCTTCAGTTCTTTTCTATTGCGGATTTTTGATCAGTCTCCCATGCATGCTGGTTTATGAGACACTCATGCCGAACTGGTGCTGGTCGTTCTACTTATTTGGGTCTTTATACAAGATGCGTTTCGATTTATCCAACATGGAACGAGGAGAACTCTGGCACATCAATGCATGGGTTTGCTGCTGGCGGGTCACAAGTGAAGCATTGGTGCAGCCAGATCAGATGCGATAGGTGCGTTTGTACATGCATTGGACTTATTAATCTGTCTCACGATTCAAAATATCTTATTATAAGACAGCCTCTAAAGGAGGATTATTGGTGTAGCTTTTCTCTAAAATAGAATGTAATGTGATAATAAATTGAAAATTCTGGTGGATAAAATATTAATTTTAAAAAGTCAAGTTAATTTTTCACTTTTTTTCTTGTACCTGATGGATATGAACCAATGATCTTCACCCAATCAACTATTTTTTCGATATTATCCAGTGCCGCACTAATATTCCTGTCAGACATGTGTCCTTCCATATCTATATAAAATAAATAATCACCCAATCCCATCTTTGAAGGTCTGGATTCTATTTTAGTCAGATTGATGTTGCGGCTGGCAAATTCGCCCAGCAGGTCATACAGGGCACCCGGTCTGTCATGAGCCAGATGAATGATGATGGATGTTTTATCATGCCCTGTAAGTTCAGGAATATTTGTCCCTAAAACTGCGAATCTTGTATAATTCTTTTTATAGTCCTGGATGTCATCTGCCAGTATATCAAGACCGTATTTCTGTGCAGATTCCCTGGATGCTATGGCAGCCATTCCAGGAAATTCAGAAGTGAGTTTTGCAGCATGTGACGTGCTGCCTGTTGTCTGTATCTTAACATCCCTGAAATGTTCACGTATGAATTTACGGCACTGGGCCAGTCCCTGGGAATGGGACAGGATGACCTTTATGTCTTCCATGTGCCCCTTTGACAAGAGGCAGTGCCTGATAGGAACAATAACCTCGCCAATAATGTAAATATCATACTCTTTCAGTGCATCCATAGTAATTCCGATAGATCCTTCCAGTGAATTTTCAATAGGGACTACACCGCAGTCAACCTCCCTGGTGAGCACAGATCCGATAACATCTTCCAGATCATCGAAGAACACGAGCCCGGCTTCCAGGTTAAGCAGTCTGGCAGCTTTTTCAGAATACGTTCCTTCCGGTCCCAGCAAACCAATAATCATACCCCTTACAAGCGAGTGAATTATCATATAGTTTTTGTAGATATAGACAAAATATAAATGCTATAAAAAAATTATATTACTTACATTTGGTTGAGAAAATGAATGTAAAACAGGCTTTTATCCTTATTCTTGGTCTTATTATACTGCTGATAATAGGAACATTTCCATTATGGTGGGATGCTATGGCACCGTCTATATTTGGATTTCCGGCATACTTAATAAGTGAGATCAATGCATATATTAAGGCAGTACAGTGGCTTATTGACCAAGTCTTTGGTTAGGTTGGCCAATTAACCTTATATTGTGGTAATCAGTACGTTCGGACATGATATGTCTGGTGTGGATAGTACGTGGAAGATGTGGGTAAGCTATACTTTTAGAAATTAGAACCAATACGCAAAAATAAAAAGATATACATGCAATACATGTAATATGAAATAATCCACCAATTCATATTCAGATTAAACAGTATCGAGTGACTACATAATGAAACTTGAAAATACATTAATGATGATACCTGGGCCGGTACCCATAGCACCCAGGGTACAAAGAGCCATGGGCAGACCCATGTTCGGTCATCGGGGCGAGGAATTCGGCGCCATCTATGACGAATGCCGGGAAATACTGGCCGAACTGTTCCGGACCAAAAACGAAGTATTCGTAATATCCGGTTCAGGCACTGCCAGTATGGAGGCCGCCATAGGGAACGTGATAGGGAATGACGACACAATAATCACAATCGAGAACGGTAAATTCGGTGAGCGGTTGTGTGATATCGGGGAACGCTATGGCAATGCGCTAAAATTGCAATATGACTGGGGCACGCCTATTGACCTGGAGGCTGTTGAGGATGCACTTGAAAAAGGGGCCAAGGCCGTGGCAATGGTACATAACGAGACCAGTGCGGCCATAAAAAACCCGGTAGAAGAAGTAGCTAAACTGGCACACGAACACGATGCCCTGTTCATCATGGATGCTATTACTACAGTTGGGGGTGATACGGTAGAGGTTGACAAATGGGGTGTGGACCTGGCATTCATGGGTTCCCAGAAATGTATTGCCGCACCACCGGGACTGTCTGCCATTACGGTCAGTGATGCTGCCTGGGATGCCATAGTTGATAAACCGCCATATTATCTTGACCTTAAAGCATACCGTAAATCAGGCTCTAATTCACCCACCCAGACACCATACACACCGGGTGTGCCGTTAATATCTGCCATGTGCGAGGCCCTGAGGATTGTAAAAGAAGAAGGAATGCAGCAGCGTAAGCACAGGCATGCCCAGGGTGCAGCAGCTGTACGTGCAGCCGCTGGTGCGCTGGGTATAGAACTGTTCCCGAAGATCGACAAGTATCACAGTTATTCCAATACTGTCACTGCCATGAATATTCCCGAGGGTATAACTGATAAGGAACTGCGCGGCGAGATGCTGGATATGGGTATCCAGATATCTGGCGGGCAGTCACACCTGAAGGGTAAGATATTCAGGATCGGAAGTATGGGTAATTTCACTGCTACTGATATGGTCACCACCATCTCTGCACTGGAACTGGTACTGGCAAAGCACGGGCTGGTTGACAGAATTGGCACAGGTGTGGAAGCAGCAAGCAGGGAACTGGATAAGATATAAAGACAGCAGCAGTAAAGAAATACAATAGCAGTTTAAGAAGGACTATAGCAGTTAAGGAAGCAGTCAGAGGTAAAACATGGTCACGGTAGGCATTGCAGATACTACATTTGCCAGGTATGATATGGGGAGTGCAGCCATTGATGAGCTGCACAACAATGCATCTGTGAAGATCAAGCGTTATACTGTACCTGGTATCAAAGACCTGCCCGTGGCCTGCAAGAAATTAATCGAGGAACTGGGCTGCGATATTGTCATGGCGCTGGGTATGCCAGGTGCAGACCCGAAGGACAAAATTTGTGCCCACGAGGCTTCCCAGGGTATCATCCAGGCACAGTTGATGACAAATACCCATGTGATCGAGGTGTTCGTGCATGAGGACGAAGCGCAGGATGACAAAACCCTTGCATGGTTGATGGAGCAGCGCTCTCGGGAACATGCCCTGAATGTTGTAAAATTGCTGTTTAGCAAGCGGGATCTGGAACGTGAGGCAGGTACCGGGCAGCGGCAGGGTTATAAAGATGCAGGTCCTGCGGGTCTGTAAAAGATATTTTAATTAATAGTATAATGTCAATAAGAAATAGAATTGGAAATAACCGGAGATTATTATTATGAGCGATATTAAACTGGGATTTGTGATTGCGGAGTTCAACAGGGACATTACCTACCAGATGGAGCTGCTGGGCAGGGAGCATGCAGAGTTTTTAGGGGCCACAGTGGAGCAGACCATCATGGTGCCGGGGGTATATGATATGCCGCTGGCCATAAAGAAAATGGTAACAGATCCCAACATCGATGCTGTGGTTACGATCGGCTGCGTTATCGAGGGCCAGACCAGGCACGATGAGATTGTAGTGCAGCATGCTACCAGGAAGATCACTGACCTGTCACTGGAATATGATAAACCGGTAACCCTTGGCATATCTGGACCGGGCATGAGCAGGCTGGATGCACACAAGCGCGTGGATTATGCCAAACGGGCGGTTGAGGCTGCCGTCAAGCTGGTGCAAAGATTAAAATAATATCTCATCCCAGATTGGAGTCATGGTATCGAAACGCCTGCAAAGTATTGAGGAATCGGCCACCCTCAGGATGACGAACCTGGCCAATGATCTCAAGCGCGAGGGACATGATGTTATCAGTTTCAGCCTGGGAGAACCTGATTTTGACACACCTAAGAATATATGCGATGCTGCCGAAGTTTCGCTGCGCCGGGGCGATACTCATTATTCCCCTTCTCCCGGCATTCCGGAACTACGCCTTGCTATTGCTGAAAAACTGAATGAAGAGAACAACCTGAACATTGAACCTGCCCATGTGATCGTGACACCGGGTGCCAAGCAGGCTGTCTTCGAAGCCATACTTGCCATACTGGACGAGGGCGACGAGGGCATTCTGTTCGACCCGGCCTGGGTATCCTATGACCCGTGCATCAAGATAGCTGGCGGTAAGACGGTGTTCGCGCCCCTTGACCCGGAAAATGATTTTAGTCCCACGGATGTAGCTAGTTATATCACTCCGAAGACCAGGCTTATTGTATTGAACAGCCCCAGTAATCCTACCGGGGGAATTTTTTCAAGGGATGCGATAAAAGAGATCGCAGACCTTGCTATCGATCACGATATAACTGTGATCTCGGACGAGATCTATGAAAAGATCATCTATGATAAAGAGCATTTCAGTATCGGTAGTCTGCCAGGCATGGAAGACCGCACTATCACAGTGAATGGTTTTTCAAAGGCTTATGCCATGACCGGCTGGAGGCTGGGTTATCTTGCTACTTCTCATGAATTATACACGTCCATGTCCAAGCTGCAGAGCCACAGTGTCAGCAGTGCCACTACCTTTGTCCAGTGGGCGGGTGTGGAGGCTTTAAAAGGTGACCAGTCATTTATTCCGGGAATGGTTGCCGAGTTCAAGGCACGGCGGGACCTGCTGGTTGACGGGCTGAATAATATGGGTATTAAGTCTAATTATCCCAGCGGTGCGTTCTATTCTTTTGCTGACGTGAGCGAATACGGTAACGGTGATGATGTGTGCGAGCGCTTGCTCACCGAGGCCCATGTGGCTGCTACGCCGGGAAGTGCATTCGGGCCCAATAGCATGGACTTTATCAGGATATCCTATGCTACAAGCCAGGAACGAATACGGGACGCACTGGAGAGGATCGAGCAGGTGCTGGGATGATTGTTACGGTAGTATAATTATAATCAAAAACCAGACAATTCAAACTAATCTTTGTGGACTTTGCGGTGATAAAAATCATATACCGCAAAGGACGCCAAGAGCGCAAAGTGTTCATATGATACATAATGAATATTATGTTCCTGACTATAAATATTACGCGTAAATCAATTTGCATTTTGGGAGTTTAGTAAAATATCGGAGGAAAAAATATGGAGAAAGATATGGAATTAGAACTTATAGTTGACGGAAAGGATATAACAATGAACAAATTTGTGCAGAGGGTTATTGCAGGTATTATAGGCGGTGCGGTAGAACCCCTTGAGGGTGTGGAAAAGGACTGGACAGACATTGAATTGACAATTACGCGGTAATTGTCATCTCTTTTTATTCAGTTCAAGTTTACCTGTTTTGGTATCAAGGAATATTCCGGCAGACCTGAGATAATCTACTGCCCTGCCCTGTCCGTGTATCAGTAGTTCTACCAGGTCATCGGGTTCGTCCATATCAGTGCTAACCAAAAAGGAATCATATACATCCACGCTCAGGCCAGCTTCCCTGGTAATTCGCATGTGGTCAAGGAAACTGGTGCCATAATAATCCACATGGAATTTTTCCGGATTTCGTATAAGTAAAGCATTGGTCCCACCACCTGAACCGGGAGCTATTACCACATCTGCTTTCATACTTGTAAGTTCGATAATCTGTTTTTCAGTAACCAACGGCATATCTGCCATGATAATGAGCACAGTACCATTCCAGTGTTCGGCCGATTTTTGGAGATATTCGTTCAATGCATCGTTCAGGCTTTTCTCATTTAGCAGGATATTGATATTTAACGGAAATTCAGTATTCATGATACTGGAAAATGAAGAATTCAAAATATCTATTTCATCGAATTTCCCTGACTTTTCCAGCGCACTTATAACATCATATAGCATACAAAGAGCAAGCTCTTGCCTCTGGGTTTTGGAAAGTACTTCTGATAGTCTTGATTTTGCATTCTCTTTTTTAAAGGGGATCACTGCTCTAATTGCATCATTAGTCATGGTCTGGAATCATAAACTCACTCTTTCATATTATGTCTGCCGATTTCCCATAGTTCCAGGGCAATTGATTCGATCTCATCACGGTTCTCAAGCTTGTCCAGCCATTTTTTTGGAATAGCGTCAATTCCAAGATATGCGCCACTGATAGCACCTGTGATGGCAGCAATGGAATCAGTATCCCCGCCTGCATTAATAGCAGAAAGTATGGCCTTTGAAAAATCCAGCGGGTTTTTAGTAAAACAATAAAAAGCTGAAGGTACCACATCCTTTGTCATAATGGAAGTGCCTATTGTGGAGAATGCGTTGAGTTCTGGCATATATCTCATTTTTTCAATGGAAAAAATTTTGTTGCCCAGCATTGGGTCTAACTTTTTAGCAAGGCTTCCGGCAGTCTTTAAAATAATATCAGGGCTGGTATTTGTTATGGCTAAAGAAACTGCAGATGCTACAGCCACTGCACCAGCGATGGATTCGGGATGTTTATGGGTTAGTAATGATGATTCTAATGCAGTTCTTTCGAGTTGTTCTAAGTTGTCCGGATAGAGCAGTCCGATCGGTGATATGCGCATTGATGAGCCGCATGTGGGTGAATCACCACCCGATTCTTTCCATGAAGTACCAGATTGTAACTGCCTGCATGAATCTAGACTTGTACGACCCCAACCTCTATTTGATCCGGGTTTTGATACGATCATTGCATAATGTTCAACAAGTTTTTTTGAGAAAAGCACAGGGTCGAATTTACCAGCTTCTATGATACTGCGTGCAAGGATCAGTGTTTGTTCAGTATCATCTGTATATTGCCCTGGTCTAAGTTTTTCGTTAAGACTTCCCGGCATACCTGGTCCGTAATCAAATACGATATTGAATTTTTGTTTAATCTCTCCGGGAATCATACCTTCTGTTTGCATTCCCAGTGCATCCCCCACAGCACTTCCCAACAGGCAACCTGTATATTTTTTTCTATACATATTTAATCGATAGCGATTTCATTTGAAATAAATTATTTGGTATTATTCTCATAATAAAATCTAAAAATTTTTCATTAATATTATCATTGCAATATATTAATAACTAATGTAAAAAATAAACAAGGCAGTCAAATTATATATTCTATATATAATGTTATATATAATATATGGAATATATAAAATTATATATAATAGATTATATATACAATATAATAGATTATATATACAATATAATAGATTATATATACAATATAATATATTATATATTATTGATAAAATATTATATATGGTGTATTATATATAGTATATTCTATATGATATATTCTATATATAATAGTATATAGAATATTTAGATTTTAATATTTTATAATTTATAAATTATACATATATATTTTGATATTTTTTGCAATATGTTTTTTGTTACTATGTTTAAAGATTCATACAGTCAAACGTTGCGATAGCACACCCAACCGCAGCAGAGCTGCGGAGTATAATTGTTAATATCAACACATACTATATTATTATTTTAAATAAGTTAAGCGTTTTTCTATTTTTATAAGCCTATATTTATATATAGTAAATAGACAGAAATACTGTACCACCTATATATGCATAATAGTGTTTAAGACATAGGCAAAAAATCCAAAAAATTTGAAAAAAATAAATTTATATTGGATGATATTTCACAGATTTTTTGCCATTTGCATTTTCCTACAAGATATAGTCCCAGATAATCACGGGCTTATTTTGATATATTTCTATAAAATTATAAATTACACATACTATAGGAATACAGTGTTTGGGACATAAAACCCCATTATGATCTATAGAATGTATAATCCAATGGATATAATGTGTTGAACGCTTGAATCATTCCTATAGTATGGGGTAATCATCTTGAAGTGAAACATAAGGTAAATTAGACAACTAATAATATAACTCTAAGTTATATTCATTGTTGTATTTATTATAATCATTCGGCATTTCCAAACAAACCAAATTCACCGATCAGTATATATATGTTTGATAGTATAATATAAAAATAATAATAATTGTCATATATCGATACATTTAACGATTAATTAAACAGTTTATAAATTATAATATTTGCTAAAAATTCGTTCGAAGTAGTGAAATTAAAAACACTCGATAAAAAATTTATATTATAATTTTAATAAACCCTAAGTAATAAAAATATGTATACAAAAAGTGAGAGGTATTAATGATAAGTGATTCTGAAATATTTGTTCAGAGTGGATATGTAGAAACATATATATATTAAAACTGCGAAAATTAATACATTCGTAAATGTTACATATGATAATTTTTTTCATGGAGCAGATGTTATGGGATCCCTTAAAAGAAGAATCAAGGAACGGTTAGAAAAGTATCTTGAGCTTGATACCAAAGGAATAAGAAATACTCTATTAAACATCTTCCTGGAAATAAAAGAGGCAACAGTTGATGCAATTCATAAAATCCTTTCTAAGAAATATGATGTTTCACATAATATGGTAGCATCAATGATAGGTTATGTACATTCAAAGCTGGGAATACTAAGGGCTCATAAAGAGTCCTACAAGACACCAATAGTATATACGTTAAAAGAAGATTACGTAGAAATGGTGAAATCTGCATTAATAAAACCCAAGCCCACGTAAGTATCGCCTATTGCTAACGTTTTATTTAAAAGTAAAATCCCAATAGCGAAGCATGGAATAAAATAAATGACCCTTGTAAAAGATGCTCCGAGAACCTCAACTACAATAATAGTACGCTCTGAATCAAATACCCGGATAACGCGTTCCCGAGACCCATATTATGATCTGATGCGACGTATCTTCCAGGAAGAAAAATCAGCTGCAAGGGGTCAAAAATTTCTTATACTTATTGAAGAAAGGCAGACAAAAAAAGACCCGGTAAAAACAAATGAATGGAAAGAGATCTCAGAAGAATTAGGTGTGGGAAAAGCTTCATTCTATTCAATGAGGAATAAACTACTCGGAGCTGGCCTTATAAGCAACAAGAACGGTGAATACAGACTTTCCGGACAATTCAGCAAAGACCTTAAAGACATGGCAGAATGGTGGTGGAGTGCAGTACTTAAAAACGATCCCGAAAACCTTTAATTGATCATATTTTCAATCTCATTGTTTAAGTGGATAATTCTTTCAATGATATTTTCCTCGCGCCCTTTTTTACTGAGGATTTCCACCTTTTCTGATATAGAGACAGTCGTTTCATCTTCAACCAGGTTATCTGCATGGGCCACTATCTTTTCTTCCAGGGTTAAAGGAATATACCTATCTGGCGGTAAACCCAATGAAACAGTATCCTCTGGTGTAATCCCTGCACCAATATGGGTCCTGATAATGTCAACTATCTTATCATCAAGCCCGAATTCCTTTGCCAGAATAACCCCTTCCACCCCATGCCTTATATCGTGTGTTCGTGATCGGCCGATATCGTGAAGTAGTGCTCCAATTAGCACAAGTTCGATATCTACAGCATACCCGTTTTGATGGATTTTCTCAGCCAGTTTCCTGGCATAATCTGAAACCACTATGCTGTGACTAATTACACTATCACTGCATCCGGTTTGCCTAAGCAATTCAATAGCAGCGTTTTTATCAGGTATCAAGCTTATGTCAACTCATCGATCCGCTTTTTCAAGGTCTGCTTGACAATTTCATTGTCCTCAAAGACCACATCATCACCACAATTCGGACATAAAAACTCCAACTCAGCTACAATATCAAATACAAATCTACCACAATTATTCTTGCAAACATAGAACATATTATCATTTTCAAATTCAAGCTTGGTCGTTAGATTTCGAATGAATTTTTCAGTTTCAGCTTCAAGCAATTCATTAATGCCATTAAGGTCTATCTTCCACAAGTATGTAAGCCAGCCACTATCCTTATTCCTCTCGCGCCTGTATGTGGCAAGCCTATTTTCAAAAAGAATATAAAGAGTTCTCCGTACAATGTTCAGTGGGACTTTCGTTATTTCAGCTACCCCATCATCAGTAATTTCTCCATCAGGCATGTTCAGGACAACGTCTATTCCATCTTCTCCAACCAAATTCAATAAAAGACCTTGAATTACCGGATCATCCAGGTTTACCAAAATTATTCACCTTCACCCTAATTGTGTGCTATAAAGACATTAAACTTCCGAGTGAGTATCTTCAATAATGTCAATTAGACCACTAACAAGCTGCTCTGCCTGTCTGACAACTTCCGTCTTGCTGTTACCATTTGATAATAACGATACTACCGGTTCGTCTTTTTCACACACAGTTCCTTCAGAAGGGACATCGGCAGCCGTACCCTCATTATAGCATTGAACTAAATAATCATATACCTTTTTTTCCATAACAAGCCTTTGCGGGGCAAAGAATATTGTCTTGATGGAAAAGCATTGTTTGTCCCCGCACACGGGCAACTTTCCCTGGAAAGATTCATGGTGCAGCCGGAAAATGTTGAGCCCGGCAGAGTGTTCAACTGTATCAATGCTTCCCTGGAACCGGGGGTTAACCTCAAGGACGACAGGTCCTTTATCAGTTATTATGAAATCCACCCCATTCGAGCCGACCAATTCCAGTTCCATTGCCAGGTTCATGGAAGTTTTACGCATCCATTCATTATGATCAGATAAGTAAGGCGTTATATTACCACAATATGCAAAAGGCATCCTTGTGAGCGTATCAACCCCGGCAAGCTGTTCATTAACAGCAATAGCAACAGCTTGCTTACCTGTAGATATAATAGATACGCTTGCCACAGTGCCTTTAATGTATTCCTGGAGCAGGTATTGTCCACACTCAGGCACGGCCATTATCATTTCAAGGTCTTTTAGATCACTCACCAACATGTTTTCCATTCCACCGGCCCCTAACCTTGGTTTAATAATGGCTGGATATCCACCAGTCCAGTCTTCAGGTGTATCAAGGCAATCCAGTGGAGTTGTAAAAGGGTGAGGCAGGTTAAGGATCTTTAACTTTTCTGCCAGCCAGGCCTTATCAGAAATTTTATTAAAAATATGGGTTGGATTATTGAGTACAGGAACATTTCCCAGGGTTATTTCTTCCACCCAGTCACCCAGGTGTTCGAACCCAGGTCCCAACACAATAAAATCAACTGGAAGAAGTGTCCTGAAGGATAGTGCAAGTTCCGGCAGGTCCTGATCATGGACATCAGGCATGTCGTGAATTAGTGACCTGTCAGAGCAGGCTTTTAGGTCCACATCATTGAACCTGCCCAGTGTATATACCGTATAGCCGGCCCGGCTTGCAGAACAGGCGATGTGGCGCGTATTGACCCCTATTACCAGAACCTTCATATTTGACCACTGGCTCACTGCAGGATACTGGCAGCCTCTGCTGCTGCTCCGGAACGACCGATAATTGTGACATGGTCGCCGTCTTCAAGCATAGTGTCCCCGTGGGCAATAATGGACAGCTCCCCACGCCGTACCAGCACGATAAGACTATTTTTTGGGACCTCAACGTCTTTTATAGCCTTGCCTACGATCCTGGGATTGCTGATTATTACCTCTATGATATCGCCTTCCGTACCTACTTCGCACATAGTGAATAGGTCATGGCGTCCTACCATGTTCTCAAGAATAATGGCTGCGGAATTTATAGGACTCATTGACCTGATCCCCATTTCAGAGAACAGCGGGATGTTGTTCTTGTCGTTCACCCTGGCAACCAGCATGTTACTGGAAAAACCGAATTTGCTTTTCGCTATCTGGCATGCCAGCAGGTTAACATTATCCTTGTCCGTAGTTGCTACTATATATTTAGCATGCCTGATACCGGCCTTTTCAAGTACATTCAGGTCATTGCCGTCGCCCTGGACTGCCTTTATTCCCAGTTCCATGACCTTCTGGCAGTTACTTTCATCAGTATCAACTATTACCACATTTTCACCGCGTTTATCAAATCTCTGGGCGAGCTCCCTGCCCACCCCTCCCCCTCCTATGATCAATATTTCCATTGGTATCACTCCTAATTTTCTTGCAAGGGTTCCGGCAAAGATGCCGGGCAGCAGGACCGAGAAGATCACAGTCAGAAATACCAGTCCTACAAGCACATCCACCCCGTCTGCAGTGCCGTTCAATCCCTTGATCCGTATGGCAAAATAAGTAACCATGGATGCAGGTACAACGCCACGGGGTGATATAACTGAAATAAAGGTTTTTTCCTTAAACGATAGCATTGAATTAAAGGTAGATGCCATAATCGCTGTGGGCCTGATCACGAATAATAATATCAGGATCACTGCAACACCCATCATGCCGATATTCCAGATATATTCAAAACGTATCATGGCGGCCAGAAGAATGAAGATTATGGAAAGCAGTATTATTACCAGATCGCCTTTGAACTCTTTTATCGATTCTTTGTGGGCAATTTCTGTGGAACCAATGATCAGTCCAAGTATGGCCACGGCCAGTATTCCGGAACCTTCCCCGAATATTTCGGCAAACGTGAATGTAAGCAGTACCATTGTCAAAGTGAATATACGTGCATACTGGGCTGTGACCATGGAAAAGTTTTGCAGGATATATGCAAGTAATATTCCTCCGAACACCCCAAGAATCGATCCCATGCCAATTTTGATTGCCATGTATCCCAGTGCACTTATCCCGGATATGTCCACCAATATCCATTCAAATATCAATGCTGCAAGAATTACACTGATGGGATCGTTCAGTACGCCCTCTGTCTCAAGTATCTTGCTGATCTTCCGGTTTACATGGATCTGTTTTACCAGTGGCGTTATGACCGTGGGACCGGTGGCACAGACCAGTGCACCGAATAACATAGCCATGCCTGGCTCTATATCCAGAAGATAATAAGCTGTGATCGATGCCCCGGTGAATGTGATCAATACTCCGATGGTTATTATGTTAAGAATATTCCTTTGGAGTGTCCTGATATGCCTGATATTTATCTGCAGTCCACCATCGAATATTATTATTGCCACTGAAAGTGCAACAATGGCTTCCAGTTCATTTTCAAAACCGGTCATATCCACAATTTCCAGTCCTTCCGGTCCCAGGATTATGCCGAAAAGGAGCAGGAAAACTATACTGGGCATCTTCAGGAACTTGCCTAAAAGCTGTCCTCCAATACCCATTAAAAGGACGACTGCCAGGATGCCGAGAATATATGTGGCTTCAGCCATCCTTCAGGTCACCTTTATTGTTTTTCATTGTGAATATTCAGAAGAATTTTGCAGCACTTTCTATAGCCCTGGCTAAGAGTTCAGCTCCTTTTTTAATATCCTCAAGGTCTACTACCTCTACAGGGGAATGGATGTATCTTGAAGGAACACTTATTACTGAAGTAGGAATGCCGCATTTGGTCAGGTATATGGCTGTTGCATCTGTGGTCCCGCCGTCCGCAACTTCAGGCTGGATGTCGATGTTGTGCTGTTTTGCGGTCTCTTTTAACCATTTGATGACTTTTTCTGTGGCAATGAGGCCCCTGCCGGCAGCATCGACTATGGTGATAGCCGGGCCTTTTCCGATTTCAATTGTGCTGTGTTTCTTCTCTATACCGGGGTGGTCACCTGAGATTGTAACGTCAGCGGCCAGGGCCAGATCAGGGTCGAGGCCGAAAGCACTGGTCCTGGCACCTTTGAGGCCCACTTCTTCCTGGACTGTGCCCACTGCATATATTGTTGATTTTACATCCAGTTCACTTATAATGCGCATGGCTTCGATCATGAGTACACAACCGGCCCGGTTGTCAAATGATTTGCCTGTGACCCTGTTATTGGCAAGGCGGGCAAACTGGCGGTCCAGGGTGATCGTGACTCCCGGGATCACTCCAATAGCTTCGGCGTCTTTGTCGTCTTTTGCACCTATATCAATGAACATGTTTTCGGCTTCTACCATTTTTTTGCGTTCTTCGTCCTTCATTGCATGGGGCGGTTTTGCTCCGATGACGCCGTATATATCTCCTGACTCGGTGTGGAGTATTACCCGCTGGCTGTGCAGGGTCTGGTCGAACCAGCCGCCCAGTTTTACGAAATGGACGAATCCTTTGTCATCTACGTACTTGGTCATTAGTCCGATTTCGTCCATATGTGCCGCTATCATGATCGAAGGAGAGCTGCCGTTTCGTGTGGCTATCAGGTTACCAAGCTTGTCAACTTTGATATTGTCAACGTATGGTCTTAGTTTGTCTTCGAGTAGTTGCCTGATATTGCCTTCGTAACCGGAAACTCCATGTGCATTTGAGAAAAGTTGAAGATTTTCGTCTATCTGTTCCATATTATTCACCAGATGTTAGTGTAAAGGGTTTTTCAAGATTTAACGATTATCCCTGTTTAGTGTTAAAATA
The DNA here is from genome assembly GCA_030666885.1 of Methanosarcinales archaeon. Classification (GTDB taxonomy): domain Archaea; phylum Halobacteriota; class Methanosarcinia; order Methanosarcinales; family Methanocomedenaceae; genus Methanocomedens_A. Next base: position 2,410 of record DAOUWY010000007.1, on the reverse strand, counting down.
TCCTGGCTGTGGAGTTACGGGGGGGTAATGGGAATTGATGGCTGGGTTTTGGGTGCCAGGGGTTTGGGGCGATACTCCTTTTTTGCTTATCTTTCATATGGTGTAGACCATGTCCTCTTTCTTTACCTTGCAATTTTTTCAACCCCTCTCTTCCACCACCTTTTATCTCCTCTGTCAGCCCATACAAATCATGAACCAGCCTGTCAATCCGTGCGTCAATAATTTTTATCTGCCGTTCATCGAATTCACCTAAAAGTTCGCAAAGTTATTCCTGCATTGACTTTGCGTACTTTATCTTATTTATTGAGTTTTTAATCTTACATCAGGCATACATAAAGCGTAATATGTTTAAAATACGAATCACTGAATTAATATATTTAAATTATACGAAGGAAATCATTGGAGATTATCGGATAACCCCTCTACTTCACCCCAAACCCTGTATTCTATGGGTATCAAAGACTGAAGAGCCCAGTTAATGGGTTTATATTTCATCTTCCAGTTTACTTACAAAAAAATCAATTTATGTGCAAGGCCCATAAAACCGAAAAATTTATAACCAATATACATTATAAATTAATCAGTAAAATTAATTTGCGGGGGAATTGATATGAACTCATTTATTATTGCAATTATTGGAATTCTTCTTCTTTATTTAGCATATGTACTCTACGGATCAAGGATCTCGAATTTACTGGATATCTCAGATACAAATAAAACACCGGCAGTTATGTTGAATGATAATGTGGATTATGTACCAACAAAAAAAGGTATCATATTCGGCCATCATTTTTCATCGATCGCAGGCGCCGGTCCTATAATAGGTCCGGTTGTAGCTGCAGCTCTTTTTGGCTGGGTACCGGCCTTTCTATGGATCGTTATAGGCTCGATATTTATTGGCGGAGTCCATGACATGACATCAATGGTGGCATCTATGCGCCATGAAGGTAAGAGCATTGCAACCGTAGCAGGAAATGTTATGAGCAAAAGAGCACAGTTGATCTTTGCTGCCTTTATCTGGCTTACGCTGATACTCATTGTGGCAGTGTTTGCCGTAGTAGCAGCAAAAGCATTGATAAATAAACCGGAGATTGTGCTCCCTACAATAATGTTGATACCTATTGCAATTGTGGTGGGGATTATGAGATATAAATTTAATATTGATACCCGGATTGGAACAGTTATAGGACTGATATTACTCTTTATCTTCATATATCTCGGCCTGGACTATCCGATCAGCCTGCCCGCAGATGTTGCATTCAATTATTGGGTTGTGATCCTTCTTGTCTATGCATTTATAGCTTCAATACTACCTGTATGGACGCTACTACAACCCAGGGACTATCTGGCCTCTTATGTACTTTTTATCGGACTGGGTCTTGGACTGCTTGGTATTGCAGTTGTCCAGCCTACAATAACCACACCTGCCTTTATTAGTTTCAACAGCAGCGCGGGATATATATGGCCCATAATGTTCGTAACCATTGCCTGCGGTGCTATTTCCGGTTTTCATTCATTAGTCAGTAGTGGCACAAGTTCTAAACAGATCGAGAAAGAATCAGATGCAAAATTGGTAGGATACGGTGCAATGCTGGTAGAAAGTCTGCTGGCGATCCTGGCATTACTGGCAGTCACAGCCGGATTGAAATGGGCTTCCGGTGATCCTTCGGTTATTCCTTATCCGGAACTTCTTAAGCAAGGCTGGATATTAACATTCGGTACTGGTTACGGTCAGCTGGTAGCCCCCTTCTTCGGAGTCACACTTGGCACTGTAGTTGGCATGATGATGATAAAAACCTTTGTGATGACCACACTGGATACTGCATCAAGGCTCGGCAGGTTCATAGGTACGGAACTGTTTGGAAGTAACGGTCTCGGCCTGACAGTTATGGATAACAGGTATGTGTCTACTATAGTGCTGTTAGTACTTGCAGGCGCACTTGCCCTTACCAACAGCTGGATAAAGATCTGGCCTATATTCGGATCAGCAAACCAGTTGATCGCAGCCCTTTCGCTGTTTGTGGTGACTATATGGCTAGTGGGAATGAAAAAGCCCTCAAGATATACATTATATCCTGGTATCTTTATGCTGCTGACAACAATTGCCGCACTGGTGATACTTGCGCTGAAATTCATACCGGAAGGAGATTATTTACTTGGAGGTACCAGTATCATTCTGCTGATCCTTGCAGTTCTTGTAGTAGTTGAGACCATATCCAGCTGGCGCAGGGTCCAGGAGAGTAGTTAACAGCTTAAATTCAGTTATATCGGCAGTCCAAGCCAGTCGAATACTCCGATCATCTTCAGGCTCATATATATCATCATAGTAATGAAAATATACCTCAACTGCTTTGCTGGCAGCTTATGAGCCACCATTACACCCACTTGTGCCATCGGTACACTCGTAGCT
>DAOUWY010000374.1 GCA_030666885.1 Methanosarcinales archaeon | reverse complement strand
GGCGATTTCTTTGCCAGGTCAGTGGGTTCATGGAAACAGGAGGTACGAAAGTGGCAGGACTCAGGCGGTAAGGTAGTGCACCTGACCATGTACGGCCAGAACCTGCCCGGTGTACTGGATGAGATATCAGGCACAAAGTCTGTAATGGTGGTTGTGGGTGCTGAAAAGGTCCCTCCTGATATCTACCAGGTGGCTGACTGGAACGTCGCCGTTGGGAACCAGCCCCATTCAGAGATCGCATCCCTTGCAGTATTCCTTGACAGGCTTCATGCAACCGGTGGCATGGAAGCGCTGACACAGGAATTCCAGGGGGGTACCCTGAAGATCGTCCCATCCGGGAGGGGAAAAATAGTGAAGGAGGTGTAAGGTCACGGCAAAGAGGAAACTGGATCGGTTCCAGTCACCTGGAAAATACAATTCGCTGTGGCACTGGAAACATGTAGTATCCCCGGCAAGGGTGACCTACAATAATATTCTTATGCGCCTGGCCAGGATATCCCCCTCCCTCGGCCTGAAGCTTTGGCTATACCGGATGATGGGGATACGGGTGGGCAGTAATGTCTCTATAGCACTTGAGGTTACCATGGACGTTTTGTTCCCGCAGCTTATCGAGATAGGTGACAATACCATAATCGGCTTCAATACCACAATCCTGTGCCATGAGTTCCTGATAAAAGAATACGTGACCGGTCCTGTGGTAATTGGCAGGGACGTGATGGTGGGTGCAAACACCACGATATTGCCTGGTGTAACAATTGCTAACGGGTCTGTGGTCTCTGCCCATTCCCTTGTTAATAGTGATATTGATGGGTTTGTGGGCGGCGTCCCTGCCAGGCCATTGGACCGGAATTAGCAGGAAGATGTGGCTATGGATTGGATAGAATTTTTCCACAGGTTCAAGGCATATCCATTGACCAGATATTCTTTATTGCTGGCATCTATTATCGGAACAGCCTTTGGGTTCCATTATTACGAATGGCAGTTGAGGTTATCTCCCTTATATTACTGGCCGCTGATTCCTGACAGCCCGTTCTTTACCCTTATGTATGTGCTGGTGCTGGCAGCCTATTCGATAGGAAGGCGCAGCAACCTGTTCGATATATTCACATTTATAGGGCTGAACAAGATAGGCATATGGACGCTCTTTGTGCTGCTATACGATTTTGACTATTATTTCTCTCCAGAGACCTGGGTGTTCAGGTCTGTGCTGTTTTTGCTGCACATCGGCATGATATTATGTGCTCTTACCCTGGTAAAAGACATGAAACGTCCCACGTTTACAATGATGGGGCTGATACTTGGCGTATTTTTAATGCTGGATTATTTTGATTATGTTATCGGGACCCACCCGTACCTGCATACACCCAAGGTGGATGTGGTGGGGTTGGCAGCACTTATACTGACCCTTGGCTGCTGGGGTGTGGTATGGTTGATACGGGACAAAGATGAGGGGGTATTTTAATTTTTTACTGGTCTTTTGAACTTTAACAAACCGCAGATGAACGCAAATGAACGCAGATTTAGCATGCAATATCCGCGTTCGTATATACACTAATATCGCAGGAGAAAAAAATATTACTTCTTGCAGCCTACTCTAAAGGTAGGCCGAGAGGGATAACAAATACTGCGTTTGGGATTCGTTCCCGTAGATGAACCTGTTACCCTCTCTTCC
>DAOUWY010000173.1 GCA_030666885.1 Methanosarcinales archaeon | reverse complement strand
CCCTTGTCCCTGATGTATACTGCCCAGCCCCGAACACCACATCCTGCCCCACCGTAAACGCCCGTGCATTCACAGCCCGCGCTGATTCGGCTGCCTGTGAATCTGTATGCAGTCGAACCTGACTAAAATCAGCTCCAAACCACGGCTCAAAATAAGCACGCTCGGGTTCTGCCAGAGGCTGACCGCCGCGAATCGCATTAATCTGTGATTCAAGATCATCAGGAACTTCAGAAGTTGCATCCTCCCTGCTCTTTGCTTGAAGCATTTCTTCCTCTTCCTCCTCTAGCTCAACCTGCCGCTGCAACCCCGGTTCAGGCATGCGCATCACCGCATCTGCCACCCTATCAGCTTCCTGCTCGTACTTATCCCCAGGCTGCCCTATACTCAGCTTCGCCTGTAACGCCCCTGACTTGACCATCCTCTGCACAGCCTGGTTGCCGATGGTTCTTTGAATAAATAAAATCCTATCAGCAGGAGATTTTATTTGCTGAGATGATTTATTCCTTTAAATTCGAAGTGACGAATTCGATCTCTTTAGAATAGGTTTTTTGGCATATAGTCTGGAAATTTCATCCATATAATCACCAATTTATTATGAATCCAGATAATTTGATATGAATAAATTCTAGATTATTCTGTAATATTGATTCACTCCAATTATAATATTTGTTTTAAGTTATTTACTAATTTTCCTGCTTTCAGTCCAATCTCGATCGACGCCAGCAATGATTCATTTTTCATTTGACATGAGTTTCAAACGCAGGACAATCGAACCAGGACGGCCATTATATTGATATACCACATATGTTAATTCGTGTGCCAATTAACCGCTTGCCAGTAAATGATACTGAACTAAAGGTGTGATCTGGTGGGGTAGTGGTTTGAATTGTAGCCTCTCTTCCTCTTCCTCCTCCGGCTCAACCTGTCGTTGCACCCCCGGCATCCGCCACCCGATCAGCCTCCTGCTCGTATTTATCTCCCGGCTTGCCAATCTTGAGTCTGGCCTGCAAAGTCCCTATACCAGCTTCTGAACAGCTTGGTTGTCAATTGTCCGTTGAAGGAACATGATATGGTCAAATGGTGAGCTAAAGGATTGACATGATTCTATCGGATGCTTTTGTGAGACAGATTTCTCACTTTATGATTCAGTTTTTTTAGTTGTTGCACCTGCTAGTTAGCTCATATTTTCGCCCGTTCCAGTTATTATTTTTATTCCGCTACCTTTATTGCCTCGGGGTGATAAACACTATCTACTCCCAGTGTCTTGCGGGTAATATCGTGTGCAGGGTCCCAGACCTCCGCTGTTCCTGGGATTTCTTTATATCCTTTTGGAATTCCATGTTCAACAAGCTCTTTCTCAAGTAACTCATGTTGCATGAAGTCAATATCCACTTTTTCTGGTTTAATCTTCCCCTTCGCGATATCCTCAAGCCTTTTTAACATAACTTTATTTTCTGGAAATTTAGAATATCCCATTTTATCAAAATAAGTTTTAATTGAATTCACATTTTTTAAAGTTGGTTTCTTGATATTCTGGATACGTTGAGCCAGTTTATTAAAAACATCTATTTTTCCAAATGCCTTCTCGATAATTTTCGTAGCCTTATCACCGAGAGCGGCTTGGACCCTGGCAACAGCTCTAGGTGGGGTCTTTGGTGGAGCAGATTCAGGTACCTTTGGTGGTTCAGCTTTGGCAGCCTTTTTAGCTTCGTTGGCGGCATCGTCCGCTTTTTTCAGAACGTCATTTACACTATCGTCAACTTTTTTGAGATTACTTGGTTTGAGATTTGGTTTTGACTCTTTAAACTCTATGTGGGCTTTTTTCAGTCCTTTGAAGACACTGGGCAGCTTCAATGCTACACGTGCCATTCCATATGCTCCAATCACATATGATACTGTATCCCAAACCTTTAGGAAATTTTTCCCGGCCTCAGTTTTAGCAATTTCACTCCGAAATTCGTTAATAGTAACATCCGCCACTCCAAAAGCAAGTTCTAGTATAGCAATGAATTTACCAAGCTTAGTGGTAGCACTAATAACTCCCAATCCCCCTAAACCTATTAATGCGACATCACCAAGAAGTCTCAAATTTTGTCGAAATTGCTTATTGTAAAGACTTAAGAAGTTAATCGCAGGCATGAATATTGTTTTACCTTTGGGTGCCCCAACCTCTTCTTCCTCAAAATAAAAATAAACACCAATCAATTCATTGGGATCGAAATCATGTTTTTGAACAAACTTTAGTCCCATACCTAAGAAGGTGGCCCAAAACTCTATATGGATTTTACCCTTGTCGTTAATTGATACGTCCTCATAGACAAAGCGACGATTCCAAAAAGAATGAATTAAACCAGGACTTGCCCAAGGCAGAATTACTACGGTTGCTGCTTTTTTCAAAGCTTCCTTTGGTTCCATTGTTTCAGAGAATCTACTTCTCAGAATCTGATGAAATTTTCTGTATTCCTCCCCATCCATTACCTTTTCTAATCTCTTGTACAATTTGCCATTATCTGCATTTAAGCTATTGAACAAACTCTCTGTATCCTGGCTTGGTGTTGTAGCAATGAGTCGAATTATACTTGTTTCATCTTCATCACCAACTAGATACCCTTCAGCAATATAAGATATTAGACTTATGCGCTTGCTCAACTCAATGGATATCATTTCACTGTCGCTAAGCTTGGCGGCCAAATCATCTACATCCCATTTCTCTTGTTTTAGGTATTCAAAGACTGATGCAATCTTTTCTTTGTTTGGTGTTGGTAGATAATTAAAATTGATACTGAATACACGAGAATTCTTTTCTGTAATAGGATGGTAAAATGAGGGGATTTTCGGAGAATCCGTTTCGAGTACTCGAACCAAAACGTGACAACCAAGGCCAGCATTCTTAGCCAGCATGGCTTGTAACGAGGGGGTGTTTATATATGCGTGTTTATGATTAGAATATTCCCATACCTCAGAATTATCTTCAACAGATAACATTCTATAGGCATTGTTATTAGCATCTCGGACAGACCATCTAAAGTAATAGTATTTGCCAGGGGGTGGATTATTGACAGTTAGAGTAAATTGGGAATTGCTCTTATCCGTTGCAGGTGATGTGATATCCTTATCAAGCCTACCTGTAATTGAGGTTTTGTTCTCTTCGTTCTTCTTCTCTATTTCCGGACTTTTAGATGGTACACCTTTCTTGGGTTCCTCTCTTGTCATTCCTTCAGATGGTTCTTCCTTTTTTTCATCCTCGATATGTGGTGAAACTGCTGGTTTTTCTGGTACGGGTTTAGAGGGTGTTTGTGTCACTTTTGGAGTTACTTGCGAACTTGGTTTGCCGAAAAAACCAAAAATGTGCTGATCATATGGTCTCTCGAGCCCCTTTATGATACCATGGAGATCCCCTTGCCAATGAGGAATCATACGATTCATGGCTTGAATTCCACTTTCGGGGAAACTCACAGTACATCCCATAGAGCATTCAATTTGCAACCAATAGCGTCTTCTATTTTCATCTCTGGAATCCCGAATAGTACACTGGGATGGCAGTCCGTTTGATCCCTTGACTATAGCGAGTACCTGTCCGAGCACCAGCACTTGGATAATTTCGCCACTTCCACTCAATTCCATCATGGGAATCAAAGGCTTATTTTTAGTTTTAGGAGCGCGATAGATTGTCCCAAAGAAGGAATCTGTTGGACCTCTCGTCTTTTGTTGCACCGTATGGGAGAGTTCATGCGCCATAAGCATCCTCCCTTCACTTGTTCCCGGCGCATACTGCCCCGCCCCAAACACAACATCCTTTCCAACTGTAAAAGCCCGCGCATTCACCCTCTGCGCTGCCTCCGCCGCCTGCGCATCCGTATGCACCCGCACATGGCTGAAATCGTGCCCAAAGCGCGGCTCGAAGAAGGTACGTTCAGATTCCAGCAAAGGCTGTCCGCCGCCTTTAAGGGACTGGATTTGGGATTCGAGATTGGAAGTTAATTCAGAGATATAACCTGAAGTTGCTTTTGCTTGAAGTTCTTCTTCCTCCTCCGGTTCTTCTTGACGCTGCACCTGAACCAAAGGTGTGATCTGGTTAACAAGTGGTTTGGTTTGTAGCGTCTCCTCCTCCTCCCCCTCTTCTGGCTCAACCTGTCGCCGCACCCCCGGCTCAGGCATACGCATCACAGCATCCGCCACCCTGTCACCCTCCAGCTCGTACTTATCCCCTGGCTGGCCGATCTTAAGCTTTGCCTGCAAGGCCCCCGACTTTATCAGCCGCTGCACAGCCTGGTTACCTATTGTCCTTTGAAGATACAAGACCTGGTCTACTGGTGATTCCAGTAGGTTCACTGGTTGAGAGGAGTCCATTTTCCTTATTTTAGAAGCAGAATTCTCTCTCGTTGCTTTTTGAGTTTTGGCTGCAATTTGAGCACTTTCGACCATTTGTTGTCTCGTCTCTATTTTACATCACAGGTAATTTATTACAGTGATTAAACGATTCAAAACCGCATAGTAAAAACTTTTAACCACTACCATCTCCCAGGCGTTCCATGGCATGAACCATAATACCTGATAGACAAACCTACTACAGAACATGGCAATGGCACACTAGTCACACCAATCCAGGCAGGATAGGGGGCCGGGCCTGGTGGACGTCCAAAGTTATTTATTTAGACACGTTCTTACCTGACTTTGAAAGATCCCAAAAAACAACACCTCACACTCTCGGTTTTTGTTGCCACCACAAATTTTTAAATAAAACTCTCGAATCAGGAATCCTTCAAAACCGTCTCCAGTCCAAGTGCAGTAAAAAGTCTCATCTG
>DAOUWY010000250.1 GCA_030666885.1 Methanosarcinales archaeon | reverse complement strand
TCACTCAATATTACATATAATGTCTACGAAAGTATAAAATAGTAATCCTTATTAATCCTTTAGCTGTATGCGTTTATAATCTTAGCGGGAATTGCTGTGCACATATCTTTTTCCAGTTCCAGTAACAGCGAATAGATACCCCTGCCTTTGGGTATGGTAATATCCTGATCGTTCATTAGCTATAATTATGTGGTGAGGTTTTAACTATTATTGTTGGTTCATTGGTCAGTAGGGGAACTATCAGATCATTGATCTTGAGTAAAAGATTTTGCTGGACTGAACTGTTAAAAAGCGATACAGTTATGAGTTAGTCCTGCGTTTCCTGCGTATCTTGTTCCCCAGTGACGCTCCCCACACTAAAGGTGCGAGGCATCGGTCGGGTGCATGGCGACTATATAACGGAATGTTTAAATAAAGGGGTCATACAAATAGAGAAATATGGGTCGAAAACCATACCGAGTTGAAATAAATTATCCAATGAATCGGAAACCTCAATATTACCTTGTTAAAGATGTAAAGGTAAAAGGTAAAAAAAGAAAAATAAGGAAATATTTAGGAATAATACCTCCTACGGCAGAGGACATTGAGAAGTATCGTAAGGAATACGCTTATGAGATTGAATTAAAAGCAGCATTGAAAAAAGCAGAATTAAGTTGTACATTTTATTCATCAGATTATTTATCTATAGAACAAATGAAAACAATTGAAGAAATTCGATATATATATAAAACATTTACGAGTTTACTTACCACCAATGAAATAGAAGCTTATGAACGAAATTTTGATGTTCATTATATTCAAGGTACAACTTCAATAGAAGGAAATACACTATCTTTAAAAGAAGCTTCTGATTTACTCATACATGGCATTGCCCCCAAAGAAAAAACTTTGAGGGAAATAAACGAAGTGCAAAATTTCAGAAATGTAAAAGAATACCGTGATAAATACCGAGGAAAAGTAACTTTAGATTTTATAAAAATGCTGCATTCTTTGATTATGAATAACATAGATTTTGAGTCTGCAGGAGTTTTTAGAAGGACTGATATTAATGGTATATTAGGTTGCGAACATCGAGTAACTCCATCAATTTTAATTGAAGATGAACTCCAACAAATCATAGATAAATATTATTCAAGACTTGATGAAGGAAGATACCCATTCGAAGAATCTGTTTTGTTTCATTATGAATTTGAAATGACACATCCTTTTGCGGATGGCAATGGAAGAGTTGGAAGAGAAATTTTTAATTATATGCTTACAAAAGCTGAATACCCAAAGTTACTCTTCTTAGGTAAGGATAGAGATATTTATATTAAATCTCTTCAATTATCTAATCAAGGTAGATATATGGATATGGTCAACATATTTATGAATTTGGTAGCATCACAACGATATGAAATAATGAAAGATAATTTAGAAAAGGTTGTCAATCCACCACAAAAAACAGGTCAAATCAGGCTAACAGATTTTGAATCGTGATGATTGAAAATTCCCACGTATATGAACCTGGACATATAAGGTCCGTCCCGCTCAAACCCCAGTTTCCGGTAATACGGCCTGACACCTATCCCGCTGATAACAGCAAGCTTACTAAAACCTCCCTCCCTGGCCCTTTCTGCAGCCTCAGCCAGCAGTTCTTCCCCGTATCCCCTGTGCTGCCATTCCCTTGCCTGCGGTTTAAGCCCCACACCCACCAGCGGCCCGTAGACATGGAGTTCCCGCATCAGGGCCGCACCCTCAAGCTCGGGCCTGCGCGGAGTACCAGAATCCTTCAACCCGGAACCGCATTGCTGAGGTAGCCAGGCGGAACACGGCGTCGGTCTTGAAAACCGGTGGTGCACTGCACCGCAGGAGTTTGAATCTCTCCCTCAGCGTCTTTCTTTTTCACGACTATTGTCCTGGTTAATTGTATTTTTCTATTATGCTTCAAGGCACGTCGTCACGGACCCCGGACACCGCCATTATGGTTTGTGCAAGAACAAAACACTAATCAAGAAGCCACTTACAAAGAGAAACATATCTGACCTTCTTCCCGGAAACAATTTCAACTGCCTCATAATCCCATGTAATGATCAGCAGATTATCGCATTTAAGTTCCTCTGAACCTTGCATGAGAGCTTTTACTTCACGTTCTTTTGTTACAAAATTATCAAGTGTGTAACATACCTGTATAAGTTCAGAGACCTTTTTCCCCTCCTTAATGATAAAATCAATTTCCCTGCCAGATGTAGACTTATAGTAAAACAGATCTCCTTTGCTTCTTCTTTTCAGTTCAATAAAAACAATGTTTTCAATAAGCCTTCCATAGTCCCGGATACCTTGCAGGGACAGTAGTCCATTATCGACAAGATATATCTTTGATATACTTGATTCTACATTTTTGTAAGAATAAGAGAAACTCTTGAGTGGAAAAACAATAAATGAATCTTCAAAATAACCGAAATACGTATACAGCGTATTCTTGCTCACCTTATAGCCTTGCGATTTAAGGAAATTATAAAACTTATGGATTGAAAATTCCTTTGAATTGAATATAGCATTAAGGAATAGTTTCAGCATCTTTATGTTTTTCACATCATACCTTTCCACAATGTCCCTGAATATTGTCACATCTACTATTTCACTCAATATCCGGTCCCACTCTTCCCTGTAACGCACTGTTTCAGGAAACCCGCCGTACCTGACATAATCTTCTAACTTTTGGATTATTTTCCCCATCTGCGCTGATGAAAGATATTCTTCATACTCAAGTTTGCCTGCTTTTAAGACTTCGGCAAAAGAGAAGGGATATACATTATATGTCAGGCTTCTTCCCCTCATGCTTGTGGCGATTTCTTTGCTCATAAGCTTAGATGATGAACCAGTGACAAACACATTGACATTTTCCATATCAACAAGTGTCCTTACAAATCGTTCCCAATCAGGGATTACCTGTATCTCATCAAGAAATACCCAGGTTTTTTCATTCCTGTCAGGATAAATCTCAAAAAATACTTCGAGAAGTGTGTTCAGGTCTTGTGACGCTGCACCCACTAGTCTTAAATCTTCAAAGTTCGCATACAATATACTGTTTTTATCCTCTTTACGCGCTAAAAGCTCTTTGATTCCCATATACATGAGATATGTCTTACCTGACCTTCTGGGACCTGAAAAAACAACAGCTCTGTCCAATGGAATGTCAAGAGGATAGTGTATATCCCTCTGTATAATGTCGTGATATCGCCTTTCCTGGAAATCTTTAATTATGTTTCCCCAGGTTGTCTTTGAGATCATAGTATTGTGTAAGAGGAAATAATTAATAAAAGTTTCCCTTTATAGAATACTATTGTATCTGGCCACCAGCATATTATATCAATATCTGCACTGACCTGCCGCCGCTATCGGCGCAGCCTACTCTCGGTAGTGCCGGAATGAGG
>DAOUWY010000065.1 GCA_030666885.1 Methanosarcinales archaeon | reverse complement strand
TACTTTTATGCAATTCCTGCCACACAATCATAATCACAGTGAATTACAATGAATTAGAGTATAACATACTATCTAAATCTATCGAGTTGGCAGCTTGATAATCTTTTAAAACCTCTCTTTCACTTCTTTATAGAACTCACACCACTCATTAAAGTCACAGCCAGAGTTCCACGGCATAGCATCCCGAAACTCCAGCACCAGGTCGTAGTATTCCTGCGGCATCCAGGCTGCCTTGAAGTCGAACTGGTCAAAGTCGCCCCAGTCCTCAAGAGTGGTAAGCGGGTGCATCCCGTACTCAATATCCTTCACAACACCGAATTCAACCTGGGCGACAAACAATAATCACACTTGGCAGGCAGGAACCTGCTTGTGGCACAATTCTTGCACATCTGCACGGGTGCCATCGGGACCTCAGGATTCAGCGCCGTAGCATTCACTATTCCCACAATACTGGGGGGCTCGGGTGCAAGCAGGCAGGGCTGGTCTATGAACCGCAAAAGCGCAGTTGCCCTCACCGTAATCGCAGTAAAGGGATAGGCATACATCTGTGGATTGTTCAGTTCATGGTTCGTACTGACAGGCTCCAGGTCTACAGGCACGCCCATCACCTTACCGCCACCACCCCTGGGTTTGGGTGTGATGATCCTCTGTCCACGTGTGGTGAAATCCAGGAAATCGTTCACATGCAACTCCCCCACCATGGAACGGTCGTAAGGGTGTGTCATTATATAATTGCTGAAACGCTTCTGCATCATATCCTGTATCATATCAGGAGTGAAACCATCCCATGCCAAGATATGTGCCATAGCAGCCCCGCTGGCACCCGTTGCTATAGATGCCACATCAAATGGGCTCTTGATCTTTCCGGCTGCAAGGGCAGATGCCAGGGTATTGTAGACGGTCTGTGATACGGATTCCAGTATTGCCATGCACATATCGTCCCTGCACAGCTTGTAATATGACCACCCTATATGGTGCCCGATATCACCTACATGGGTGGGCAGCATCACGATATTTGCAGGATGCACTCCCGCATCAAAGGCCGCTTCCACCACAGGCCTGAACTTCTTATCATAGCGCTTGAAGTACTCGAACCGATCATACGACTTATGCCCAAGCTGCCCCATAAGGTCCAGCATACACTTTGAAGGCTCATCCCACACCCACTTGAGATAACGCTTTTCTTCTTGAATGGCCTTTGCAACATTTCCGGTTTCCTTCAGGGTCCGGGTGTAGATGTCACCGAACACGTATATCCCGTTCAATCCCCATGATTTCGCAGCCAGTATGGCCTGCTTGTATTTCTTATCAATGGGGGTCCGGGCAATGATTTGGGCCAGCACATTGAATGTACTGCCAGGCAGGGCCGCAAAATCCTTGGACGAGATGATGCCGTAAAAACCATTGTGGACACGGGTCGCTTCCAGGCCAATGATGTCATCCGACTCCTCTATGGTTTGGATGAACACATCCACTGCGTTGCGAAAACCCTTATCCAGTTCATACAAAATATCCAGGGTGATAGGAGTCTGCTGCCATTCTAAAAAGGCACAGTCAAAGGCGCTGACCGTGTCGGTCAGGGAAGTAAGAACGTCAAAGTGGATAAGGACCGACTGCTGGTAGAGTGCCATGGCCTCCCGGGACTGGTCAGGATGGGTTTCAAAGTTCCTGACCACTTCAACGAATGGCCTGGTCTGGTCCAGTGTAAAATCATTATACCGATTCGCCTTGATTATGTCAATCGATGCTTTTTGTGCCGCAATGGCATCCTGTACTACCTTTTCTATTAGGCTTGTCATATTTATTCTTCCTTAAATTCAGGAATTATTTCCTTACCGATCAATTGAATGGATTTTTTCTTGTCAGGACCCAGGGGAGAGCCAGGGATAACCTGCGTTACTCCTGCACCTGTCAGGTCATGTATCTGCCCGATACAGTCATCAGGAGTACCGCAGATGGAAAACGCTGAGATCATATCATCTGTCACGGCCCTGACGGCCTGTTTGAACCCGTCTTTAAAAGCCGATGTGAGTCTTGAATAATCTTCCTCAGGTATGCCGTGTCGCTTTATCACATCGGGCGGCGAGCCCGCCGTGATGAATGCTACCACGGGCCTGGCAGCAGCTACGGCCTCATCCCTGTTCCCGGCCACTGAAAAACTCGTATACGCCCCTACATCGAACTGTGAGAAGTCCCGGCCAGCCACCCCTTCCTTCAACAACTTAACTGCGAATTCAAAATCCCTGGGATGGGAGGCATTCACCAGCGCACCGTCCCCTATCTCGCCCGCAAGCCTGAGCATTCCAGGACCCTGGGCGCCGACATACACTGGCACTGAGCGACTGCCGAGATCGAGCTTTGCCTTTTTTATCGAGATAACATCACCATCAAATGAAACAGGTTCACCCAACGTAAGCCGCCTCACCACTTCCACGGTCTCCCTGACGGTCTGCAAGGGCTTAGTCCAGTGCACGCCCAGGTTCTCAAAGGTCATCTTATCGCCAGGCCCGATACCAAACACAGCCCTGCCTCCAGAAGTCTCGTCCACGGTGGCGATGGCTGATGCCAGTTGCGGGGCTGTCCGTGTGTATGGATTAGTGACCCCGGTACCCAGTTTAATAGATGTGGTCCTTGCCGCTATGTATGTGAGCAGCGAGAACGAGTCACGGTTGTTGTAGTGGTCAGTGATCCAGGCATATTCAATACCGTTCTCTTCAGAGAAACGTATCATATCTGCCAGTGTATCTGCAGTTTCATTTGCCAAAAACTCAATACCAAAGTGTACCATATCCAGACCTCACGCCAGTTCGTATGGGTGGTCCTCTGCATGCTCGATGCCGAAATCCTGCAATGAGTCTGCCATCAGGATATCTGTCATGGCAACGGCAGGCGCCGCATATTTAGCGTTCTCCACCGGCCCTATGAACAGCGAGTTGGCCCCGGCTGTAATTCCGATGGTATTGGCCGAGATATCGGCTATCCTGCGGTACTCCTTTTCAGCATTCTTGTGAAGCCAGGCCCATGAACTTGGGATATTGTGGGCACCCACACCAGTGGGCAGGCCGTACAGTGCCTTGACCACAGACAGGAGCCTGAATGAAGAACCTGCGCCCTGACCAAAGGGCTGCACTCCGGGGTCATAGAGTATCTTCTCAAACCCGCATTCCTTTGCAATGGTCAAAAGCCCCTTATCCACAAAACCGCCGCCATCCTCCAGCAGAGCCGTCCGTGCCTTCACAGACGGGTCCTGCATATTGAATCCCAGTATGACAGTGGCCTCTATCTTTGAGCGGGTAAGTGCTGCAATTTCTTCCTCATCGATCATCATGTTGATGGCATTGTACATAGTACGGCTGGCATAGCCGTTCCCTGATACATGGTCCAGGCCCACTATCCTTGACTCAAGGTCAGCAGAATCTATGATCAGGGGCGCATCGGTATGGTCGGCCACAAAGTCCAGCCCCTTGACCATTAGTTCAGGGGTCAGGCCCACAACCTGGAAGATGTAAGGTATGTGGTGCTTATCTCCTGCCTCCTCCACTTCACGGATCTTCGCTTCGGCCTTCTTCTCATCAAAGGTGTTGTGCCCCACGTCCACTATGTTATGACCATCATAGAAGATGGTGGGTACCAATACTGTGGGGTTCTCGCCCACATTGCCCCCTATCTTCACATTTCCTATCTCGATTACCTTCTGCTCCCTAGCATACTTGAACATAATATCACCTAAATCCCCAGCAGGTTGACCAGTAACAGTGCCGCCACCATACCGTAAAGGATGCCAATCCACCTGCCGATCATGGTCCCCCTATGCTGTAGTATCTCGCCGGATGAGAATTCAACAGTGTTCTCGATCTTATCCAGCCGTTCCATCAATGTATCATAATCCATATCCGATCACTCCCAAAAGCAACAGCAGCAATCCTATCATAAGCCCCACAACAAGGTACAGCCTGGTAGCGGGATGGCCCACCCCGGCAAAGGTGCGCTGGTCCCGGCCTATGATCATGACCCTGCGCTCCAGGTCCTTCACCATCCTGTCGATCTCCCTGGTATTCGGAATACCGATAGCGGGTATGGTCTGTTTCTCTTTCATATCAACCGCCGCAACAATAATAGTAAGAACGTTATCACAAAACCTATGACAAAACCCTGGAACATCCCCGAATACATACCAGACATGATCTTCTGTACCTTGCCCAGGTCCTTAACATCTGATTCTATGGCCCTGATCCTTGCCTCCAGCGAGACCAGTTCCGGGGATATGACGGTCATGCCCTCTTCTACAGTTTCACCGGCTCCGCCAAAGGATAACAGCAGCGGCTCGCCTTCGAACTCTTCCTTTTGTGCAAGGCCGTCGATGGTCTGCACGATGCGATCCATGTCCTCCACGTTTATCAGGTCGATTACCTCCACCTGGCTGCGCCAGATATTGATGGTGTCGATATCAATATTGGTAATATATGGAATTGCGCCCTTTGCCTCGATAATGCGCCCCTCTTCATCAATGCCGCTGCGGTGCATTGCCATAACGGCATCCCCTGACAGGTGGCCGTGAACCTCTGCGCCGCATACCAGCAGGTACCGTATATTGGTGTTGGAAACAATATTGGCCACCACTTTCTCTATACCGATGTTCTCGGTCTTCATGGAACCAACCAGGGCGCAGTGCTGTGTCAGGCGTTCCTTGTCCAGTTCACTGGCAAGGGTGATCACTGCTGCTTGAGATTCAGGGTCACCTGCTATGTATTCACCAGAGACAGGGGGCCAGTTGGGTACAGTGGAACCCATCACAGGTCACCCCCATAGAGGATATAAAGAGCAATGGCACTGATGAGCAGTCCAAGGATAAGGCCGTATACAAGGTTTGTGATCTTGCCCAGATTCAGGTATATGCCTTCCCGGTTGGGGTAGGAGATTAGGGGTGTGGTATTGGGGTCAAGAGAGAGCATAAGGTCGCCTGCAACCGCTTCCAGAGTATCTATCCGGTCAGATACGACAGCTAGATTAGCCAGCACATGCTCTTCGTCCATTTGGGCAATGATGCCGTTATATGGGTCAAGGGCAATCTTTTCATCCTGGTCTATTATAGCATACATTCTGGCACCTCAATGTTCGGCAGGCGGGAAACCTGTCCATGACATTCCATATATTTCATTTTTCACCATGCGGTACCAGCCCCTGATACATATTGCAAATCCCAGGGCACTTACCAGAATTATCCCGGCACTTGTCGGGGAAGGGGCCATGAGCAGCAGTACAAGTCCGAATACTGCTGTGGTCATGGATGCTTCCACACCCGACAGCCATAGTGTTCTGCGCTGGTTCTCACCGGCTCCCATGCTGCCGTTGTACGGGTGCAGGACAGCCAGGGTCACGGCAATATACAACAGCGGGTATAACAGGGTCACCTGTTCAGGGAACAGTCCTGCAAGAAACCTGATTATCACGGCTGTGGATGCTGCCAGTATGGCGCTTTCCCTTATCATTACCGGGATTCTCATCTTGATGATCTTCTGGGCACAGATGCCTGTGATGGCACCGCCTGCCAGGGCTATGGCAATCTCAACTATAGGATTCATTCCCAGCAGCATTCCGGTATATACGGCTGTTGCACCTACCGCCGTTCCCCAGTACCCTATGGACGAGGTGCCAGTGCCCAGGCCGTAGCTTGCCAGGCTGCGCACGCCGTTGGCGCTGCCTATGAACGCAGGCCAGATAAGTGGAATTAAAATAAAGACATAGGTACCCGTATATCCTTGAAGGAAGATGGCTGCCAGTCCTGTGATCATTGAAACTATGAATAATTTGTGGGACTGGATGTGAGGACCACCCGATGTTCCAGGGGTTTCCGTACTCATTCAGACCGCCCCCATTGATGCATATGTTGATACCGAGTATATTATTAGTGCAAGGAATGTGCTGACGATAAGGCATGACAGGAATGTTTTTGGGATTGTCAGCATCTTCCTGTCGAACAAGCCTTCGGTCTTTCCCACAAGGGTATATGCAGGCAGTACGCAGTTTATGAGGAATATGCCTGCTGCTACCATCCCGGAAAAAGCTGCTGTTTCCTGGCTTATTGGTACGATCAGGAAATGTACTCCCAGGAACACCATGGCACCTCCTACTCCTCCCAATATTCCGCCAATGATGCCGCTTATTGCAGTTTGTGCGGGCATGCCGTGGCCGTCTGTGCCTGGAGTAACAAAGGGTTTCTGTTCCCATCCTGTGATCACGTCTTTTGTGCTGCTGCCAAGCAGTGACTGCCCGCTGGCGGTCTGGCCTGAGACAGGGGGTACGCCTGTGCCAAAGGCATTCACCAGGTTGCCGCCCAGTATGGTCAGGACTATCATCAGTGCCGAACCGGCAGCTCCTGAGGCCAGCATTGCAACCGGACCCGAATCAAGGGCAAAGGAAGCTGACAGGATGCCGGTAAGTCCGGCGCCGAATGAGAGCATGGAAGGGCCTGTGGCAATACCTGTGGATGCGGACATGGCACCCACTGCACTGGCAGGGATGAAATGTACGCATATACCTACCAGCACGCCGCCTGCGATTATGAATAACATTAAAGAGACGGGGTCCATTTATTTCCCCTCCTCAAAGGGACCGTAGCGGTTCCGTGTATATTTTTCAAGAAAGATTATGACTATAAGTATGAGTGCGATTATTAAAAATTCAAGGATGACGGAAGTCCACACACTGCCGGATATCCTGGAAAGGGCGTCAATGAATATGAGCAGCCCGAAGGTCAGTCCTGTCACGGGTCCGCCGAAGCGCAGGGTAAAGTAGGGGGTGTCCACAGAGTTGCGGTAGCCGTATTCCCCTTTCACATCAATATCCCCCTGCTTGGATATGGCGATGCCTGACCCGAACTTGTAGTGCTGGTACAGCCGCTCGGCCCCGTAATGAACATCACCGGTTGAGGATGCAATGGCACCAAGGGTGAACCCGAGGAACATGGCTATGAGAGGGACAGGGAAGGGGCTGCCAAGCAGACCGTGGATGACGAAGGACAGCAGGGTCAGGCACAGGGCGGTGAGGAAGGTATATGCCATGGAAAGGGGCAGGGGAGAGAGTAGGCAGTCCCAGTAGAGCATTTGCTTGAAGTTCTTCATGCTGGCGATGCGGGAGATGTGGGCAAGGCTGCCGTACATTCCCTGTAATATTGCTGTAATGAGCGCCCCGACCACGGCACCGAGAATAACTCCTGGTACCGGGTCTAGTCCTATGCGTGTATATAAAATGTAAGCTACTGTTGCAGCCAGTGCCGCCCATAGGGCATTCTGGGGGGGCTCGCCTGCTATGGCCTTGTTGTAATACCTGTGCAGGTGTTCAATCTGGGGTGCCAGTTGTACCTGTGAGTTTGGGTTGCTGGCAGAACCGGCATCAGAGTCTTCGTTCTCAAATATACCTGCCAAAAATGCAAGGAGCCCGGCAAGGGCACTGCCCAGGAGTAATATCTGGAACATGAAGAGTTAGAATACCTAACTTCCCGATATACATTTCTAATTTAATCGTTTTTTATGATGTTTCGTAATTTATTGAAAGCATGTTCTGCGTCGCCTGGTTTTTTTGTGCCTAAAATATTGACCTTACCGGTCCTGAATATCATAAGCGTGGCATTATATTCAGGTACCCGGTACACAAGCCCGACAAAACTTTCGGGATGATAATCAACATTTTCAAGTCCGAGCTGTACTGTCAGGTGTGTTAGATCAAGGGGTCTTCCCAGGTCTGCAGTTGTGACGATATTCTGCACTTCAATCTCAATTCCAGCATGCTCAATGCCAACTATTTTTAGAATATCTTCAAAAACAGGCTGCCACTTCTTTATTTCCTCGATTTTTTTCAGGTTGCATACGACTTTACCGTTCTTTAAAAAAATCGTGGTAGACCGTGGGCGGTAAGTCCTATAAACTATGCCGTCAAATTTCTTTGGATTGTATGGTACATTGAGTTTAGTTGCAATATCTGCCAGATCCAATGGTATGCCAAGGTCGGCAGTGATTACCACATTTACTACATTGAGCATCAGTGTAGAATTATTTTCAATGGTACTTTTAGCTTATGCAGCGAAAAACGGGTGGTACCCGCCCCAGATAATAGGCAGGTCAGGATACTGCTTCCTGACAGCGGCGCATACATTGAGGCCGTCCCTGATCTGGTAGCAGGTCATGCTGCTGACAGCAAGACAGAGGGCGTCCTGGCAGGCTTCCAGTATCTGCCTGATATAATCGGGGTCGGTCACGGCGTTGAAGATGATAATGTTGAAGTCTTGCCTGATCATGCGGGCCAGTGCAAGGAGGGAGAGGGGGACGTTGATGAGCGGGACCTGGAGGGAGGTGGTCTTTTTGTTGAGTAT
>DAOUWY010000172.1 GCA_030666885.1 Methanosarcinales archaeon | reverse complement strand
TATCCACAGGATATATTCGATTTCAGGTGAGAATATAAGGACAAAAGGTGACGCTGCAGAACTAGTGGATAACTGGGTAATGAGAAAAGACCAGATATATGGGGAGGCTATAATATTTCAAGGTAAGCCAATTCTAGTTAAAAATATTGGCGAATATTTACTGTTCGATCCAAATAATGTTCGAATTACCAATTACGGATCTGAGATATACCAGATCAGCAAGATTATAAAGAATATAAAAAATCTAGGACTTACAATATTCATAATTTGTATATTGCTTTATTTATTCATAAACTTCAAATCCACTGGCAGAAGTTACTGAATATCTCTTAAATTTACAGGTAAACGATATTCTGCCATAAAAAAATGAAAAAATTAAATACCATAAACCAGCCTTATAATTAATTGTACATGACTAAAAAACCAGATATTTCAATATTGGAAAAATTAAGTATATTATTTTTATTATTTATATCAATTTATTTAATATACTTACATTACATGCCGGTGATAGATGTACTGTCAGGTAAAGAATTCAAACCGCAGGATTTTATTTTAAATATCACTATTGTAATAATTGGGTTATGTGCCTTATGGGGCGGGATATCTCTTGCAAAAAGAACCATTGCCATGGAACAACTGATCGATGTAGGATTTGAAAACGGGGTATATAACAGGCTTGAACCCGTTTTGGAAGAAATCGCGCTCACCCAGGTTGTGATCAATAAAATGGATGAACGGCTAAATAACATGAACATCAATCTGGATCGGCTGCGAAAACGCTCTGTTGAATTGAAGATTCCAGGCACTGAGCCAGCATTCGGGATTGATATTGCCGCACAGATCTCTCGTTTTCTTCGATTGATCATTCTAATTAATATTTCACTTGTAGCATTCATATTTCTCTTGAATTTCACACGCGGTTATACTCCCTTTATAATAACAATTATGTTTGTTGTCTGGTGGCTTGAAATAACCTATGAATACAGTCTATGGGAAAAATCATCTGCATATTATTGGGTTTTTTTCCCGATACTTACAATTCCTATTACAACATTACTGGGTGATATTATGTATGGAAGTGGGGTCCTGATTGGCAGTATGGGCATCTTACTTGCAATATATGCAAGTGCCTATTTTGCATGGAGTAAATACATGATTGAGGGGACTTTACCTTTTGATCTGAATAAAAATATTGGTAGAATTCCCACCGATACTATAATTTCTCCACATTTCTCTTCATCCGGAACATATTTTGTTCAACATCATTATATATCAGGAAAAATTTTAATGATGATCTCAATTATTTTCGCATCTTTTTTAATAATACAATTATTTAGCGTAAATATATATCATATAAAATTCATACCAACGTTTTCACTTAATCAATTTGTATTCTTGGGTATTTTTTCAGTAATATTTTATATATTGGGTGTCAGATTAAAACATAAAAAAATAGACAAAAAAGAGGAGACATTATGAAAAATATCAACATTGCACGGATATTAATATTAATCATACTAACGTGTAGTGTTGGTGCTGTTGTTGTTCAGGCACAAAATTATACTGTTATTATGAACTACGGCCAGACTCCGTATCAACTGGGATACTTAAGTCAGGGAAATGTTACAGGCTGGACCTGGTGGGATACCGACGGGGGGATGCAGCAAAAAAACCTAATTCTGGTAAGTATTATGGAAAATACCACACCAGTCAGCGGGCTCTCACCACCTGCATGGATACAAGACAGTTCAGAGAGCCACTTTGGAGGAAATAGCTGGAAGGCAGGAGAGGGGATACATAGCTGGCATTATCTTGATGACTTTAATACACTTGGTACGCCCCTGGAGGATATTGTCTTATTAGGATCCCGGGAAAACCAGGGTTTTTTTACAACGATATATAACTGGCTTAACGAACTGATTACAGGAGTAGAACTGACTGCTGTAGAACCAATAATTAACATGACATACTGGACTAAGTATAATATGGCAGAAAATTACGGTTTTGTTAAAGTTTCAGTAGACAGAGGGGCAACCTGGGACACACTTCAAGATTATTCGGGCAACAGCAGTGAATGGGAGAAAAAAACAGTCAACCTGACAAAGTATGGTGGACAACAAATACTCATAGCATTTTATTTTAGTTCAAATGACAATAACAATAAAGAATGGTGGATCGATGATATAGAAGTGACATCAAATGGCAATAAAATCTTCAGCGATGGTGCTGAAGGTTCACAACCACGTGTACTCACAGTGAATGTTAGCTATCCGCATTACAATTATTCAAGTGGTGATTTCGCAGATGAAACCAGAACAATAGGCCTTGTAGAGGACTATGCTCACCAAATATATTACGGAGAGTTCAATTACCCGGATGATGCTTATACCGGTGAATACCAGGTCGATTTCAGCACTACAATAAATTCCGAAAATCTTCAGGCATCAACCAGTTTCAATACCACATTATGGGGCTGCCAGGCGAAAGGTTGCCATGATTCATGGAGTCCGCAGAGCGATCCCTCTGATCGTAACCCGACAGTTATGATACATCCTGATAACATTACATCAGAACTAAGTGGAAACTGCCTGAGCGCGTGTCACAGTACTTATTCATCGCAGTTCCTGCGGGCATCTCCTGTTCACCTGCATGATCTTAAATACGGCCACATGGGTGGATTTATTTATGGTGCAAGTGGATGGTCTTCTATTTACAATACCACAAATACAAACGTACAGATATATCATAAAACATCTGTTAAGCGACCCGTTTCACAGACCACATTCGATGAAGAATCCCACGTAACAAAGGCAGATTGTGTTGATTGCCATACGAATTTTGTTCATGATAACAAAGGAACTGATAAACATATAATCGCAAACAACGATGAACTCAAAGGAACCAATATCAGCAGTACTGGCATTCATGCAAATCTATTATGTGAAGCATGTCATGGAATCTACTACAAGACCGAAGGAAAGGGATTATATTTCCCTCCATTTGATATCACTACCACTAAAGAGCTAAACGATTCAATCGGTGACTATGGGCCAGAGTTCATGTCATACGAAGCGGTGACAAAAACATACATCATTGATGTTGATAGCCCGGGAATTAGCGTGACGGTAACTGGCGATGATAATGGATATGGAATATTTCTTTCACTTATCGGACCGATAGACGATCCCAACGGTCTTCAGGATTTAAACACTGCTGACAAATGGGACGGCTCCTACTGTGTGCCCAGCGTCAATGGAACTGCCACATTCGCATTAGGATCAAAAATATATTTCCCATCTGGCGACAAATTATATGGTGTTACTTTTGATTCTTCTCCCATAAGCGGTATATGGATCGCCAGGGTATTCCCACGATCTCCGGGTATTTTTAATTATACAATAACTTCCAATCATCAGATCCAGCAAAAACCTGTTATTCATATACCATGGAACTGCAGCGAATGCCACAATCCAGATGCAAACGAAACTTTAGCAGGAGCTAAGACCCTCAAACCCATGCCTTCATGGGATAACCAGGGATTATCATATACCCATACTGATTATAACAGCGATAGCAAGGATGACGTTACGTGCAGGTTGTGTCATAATTCATTCCATAATATTTCAATTAAGAACTGCACTGATTGCCATATACAGCCACCTGGCGGTCATGGCATGACTGATTATTATAATATGGGATATACTGGTTGTATGGGCTGCCACAGGGACCCGCATTTTGAACCCGAGTCAGCAGCCGGCGAAAACTGTACTGATTGCCATCTTGAGGGGGGTGCAAACGCAACCGGAGATCTGCCAATAATAAGTAAGAATGGTTTTTTCAATAGTTCACACACGAACATTACAGGAGATTTCAATGCCAGTAATTATTCTGATATATCCAGGGTCTGCTGGGGATGTCATGTGAATTATACTGAAGAGCTTATAGATCCAACCCACACCAGACGTGCATCAGAATTACCTGATTGTGAGGACTGCCACTTTAATGAAACACCGTTAAATGGCGAACACCTGAGAAAGATACCGCCCATACAGATCCCTGAACACCAGCCCATGGGTGAGGATGTCCAGACAAACATATCTATCAACTGTACTTTATGCCATAATAATTCACTATCTATTTCGATACCAACTATTAATGTCAAATACGCTGAAGCCAAGAACTATGTTTCCCATTATGTGGATACAGCCAATTTAATGACATCAACCAATAATCCCACCGACTGTTTGTGGTGTCACGTTGACCATTCAAATGACGTTTCATGGGGTGAGCCTACCAATCCATTCACTTCTACCCACTACAATCATACTCCATTAGGCCTCTCTATTAGCATCGAATGTTATCCATGCCATATTTCATACAAGGTAATGGATAATGGCAATCCTAAGGCAGGGTTTACCTTCCATAATGACAGTATGCTCCCCGGCGCCGGCGAGAATTGTACTGACTGCCATCTGGAGGGGGGTAATAATGTAATATCATATTTGCTAATAACTAAGGATGGTTTTTTCAATAGTTCACACTCAAACATTACAGGAGATTTCAATGCAAGTAATTATTCTGACATATCCAGGGTCTGCTGGGGATGTCATGTGAATTATACTGAACAGCTTATAAATCCGAGTCATACAATAGCTATATCGGAATTACCTGATTGTGAGAACTGCCACTTTAATGGAACACCGTTAAATGGAGAACACTTGGGAAAGATACCGCCCATACAGATCCCTGAACATAAGCCTCAGGGTGAGGATGTCCAGACAAACATATCTCCCGAATGACCTTTATGCCATACCAATT
>DAOUWY010000085.1 GCA_030666885.1 Methanosarcinales archaeon | reverse complement strand
TTTTCCTTCCTGTCCCCCTTTAACAGGGTCAAAATACGTATGTATACGATCTATTGCCATAGTCATCACACTATTTTCATCTGTATTTTCTTCGAGGGCTATTTCTAACTCCAGAGTAACTGGCTGGTAATCCGGTTCAACCACATGCACCCTGGTTGTTATCAAACGTCTGGAATCCAGATACTTCTTTATTTCGTTTTTCAATTCATTTGTTGGCAAACCGTCCTTACAATAAACAGAATCTTCCCTGCAACCGGGAATAATGATCACCGACACATTACCAGGCTTTTCTTCATCTGGTGTGCTAAATTCAAGGTCTATGTTATTCACGCAGATTGTTCTGCCTTCAAGGTCTTCATCCAGCGTCTTCATCCTTTCATTGGCCAGGAATTCATAATCATCTGAAGTGATCGCCCTGTAACGCTCTGAGATTGATTCCAATCCCCTGCCGATCCCCGACTCTATGCTTTCGCCAGTAGCCAATTCAATACCAATAAGCTCCAGGAATTTCCGGTAATTTTCCTCAGGAACCTGGTTCGTCCGGTAAATGACCATCTCGCTGAGCCAGGCAAAGAGTTCAAGCAAAGTTATTCCCGGATCTGAAGGGTTAAAATTAGTCCATTCCTTGTTATAAATGGGAATGAGTGACTGTACCTCTTTCATCAGGTCATCAAAACTTCTATCATCAAGATCAGGTAGTGGTAAGGACATGTTTTCCTCGTAAATAATTCAGCGTTCTGACATCTCAGGACCAAAGCACCATCGACAGTAATCATAACTGCCAATATCGTCAAGCGTTCTTGCAAACTTCATATTTTTCCCGTGAATAAGTTCTATATGACAATTGGTCTGTTTATTGTTCAGATTATGGATTTCCCTGGAATTGGTATTAAAAAGATAAGGAAATACCAACTCTTCTTCTGTGTTTTTACATATTTCATTGGTATCTGAATATACTGCCTGTGTACCAGGATAGACCAGATAGTTATCTTCTATGAAAATGGTTTCAATTTGAGTACTCACTTGCTGTATCTCTCTGTATTCTGTACTTGAAGGATCATCTCTATGCCTGAGAACAATAGTATCGCCAACATCAAGGATAGCCACCTTTAGCACGCTTATTTTTCCAACCGGTATTTCATTGAGAATGATGGATGAAACCCTTTTATCCGATGTCTCAACAGTACTCCCTGCCGGGAATGCAGTATCAGTCGAAATTGATTCGCACTCCAGCACATCTCCAAAACGTTCATGAGACACGGATGTCAATACAAGTGTAGTACTATTTTCGCCAGTGCCCAGGATGACATGGTCCCCCTCCTTAAAACCCATAGCATCCAGCACTGCGGTCTCATCCTGCAATGCAAGACGTTGCGGCAGGTAGAATTTTACAGAACCGTCAACAGATTCTATCGTGCTGTATTCAGGATAAGAAACTGTAGGTATTATGCTTTCTTCTAAAGTGAACTGGAATATCTGGACTGACGCGTTGAGACAGAGTTCATATACATAATCCACACCATCTGTATTTTCAATAACTTCATAAACTTTCGATATATACACATTCCTGCCGAAATCCCATCCTTTTTTCTCTGGTCCGCCGTGGAGAGGGTGGAAGAACTGCTTAAGATTGTCAATAATCCTGCCTTCGATGGTTTTTGCTTCCCGGATCGATGTGAAGGTTACCCCTGCCTGTACCTCGACCCGGATATACCTGGGACCGATCAGATTGACCTGGGAAGGAGAGACGGTAAGATATGTAGAAGTCCTCTCAAAAAGATAGGTCTCGATTTCACTTATTAATTGTTGGGTGGGAAGAGGTTTGGGGTTATCACTCTCGGGAACGATGATCAGAGTGACCCATCCGGGTGTAAACTGCAGGGAAGGATCCTGGGTGGGCATACATTTTACTTTGGCAACATTTGGCGAGGCCTCCCTTACCAGCCATTCAAAATCTTCGTGTGTGACTGCCCGGTCACGGTGTTTAAGAGTCTGTGGTCCCCGTTCTTTTACCCTGTCCAGGTTTTCCTCAGCACCTCCTCCGCTGGCATCTTCGGGATTGGTTACAGAATCGATGTAGGGAAAAGATGTCCTGAGTTTGGTAATTGTTCCGGCCTTGACATTGCCGTCAACACCCCCACCGGATTGATAGCTGCATTTGATATGATCAGTTCCTGCTAAAGGGATCATTCCCCTTTCTCCATCCCCGAACATGATAGTTCCTTTATTACGGTCAATGACATAGTGCCGGCTATTAGGCTTTGAAAAAGAGAAATGGTCCATCTCATGCCAGCGTACCCAAAACCCAACAATGTTGCCAGAGTCATCTAAAATCTCTTCGATAGCATCCGTCCCTTCATCAGAAATTATTACCTGCCTTTCCTCTTCAATGAGTGAAACTTCCCTGATCAGGACCTTTTGTTCAGGTAAAACGGGAGAACGCGAAAATGTAAAGACCTGGTTCGGGGTTCCATTGCTTGAACCCAGTACTTCGTTTTGTACTGTTACCAGATTATGTGCCCGGACCGTATTAGTATGGATCGTTGTTAGTCTGGGAAAGTCCCCATACGTCCCTTTTGCCAGCCGGGCCCGGATCCAGTAATACTCTGTTTCAAATTCGAAACAGGGTCTCTTTAAAATATCTGCCGGAATAAGAATTTGAACCATTTCCCTTTTTGTCAGATTTCTGGTATTATCTTCTATTTTCATTTCACTCCATTTATTTTTCGTCCAATACTCCCAGACCAGTGAGGTATTCTCCTCGGTCCCGTGCTGGGTTTTCTGGTATGTGGTAAACACTTTTTCAATCAGGGGGAAAAAAATAGTAACAGGCAGGGTGGCAATATCCTGATCAAAAGCCAGATAAAGGGCAGGTTGTTTATCAGTCACTGGGAGAAATGGAGTGAAATATTTATTACCAGACTGTATCGCTTTTGTTTGGTCCTGGTAGACGAAATCATTGTATGCCAGAACAACATCAAGGTCTTCACCTGAAGATTTGAATGCATATGCTAAAGTCAAGGTGTTGATGGATGGCGGTTTATAAGTGGCTGGCTTATAGACCCACAGGGTCTTGGAGTAGGTATATGTTTCGTCAGTTAAAAGAGGATCAAATGCAGAGTCGATGATAAGTTCTGTATCAGAGGAAATGGCAGTGATGATCTTCGTTTGATTTGCAGCATTTATCGAATCCCCTATGGTAAGCTCTTGAGTAAAGGCTGTTTTATTACCTGTTACTGTTGTACCCACACTTGAGATTGTTCCTGCGTCGGTATAAGTGGCAGTTTTGTTTTCATACGTTGCTTCCTCACCATAATTCCCGCCAATGATTCGGACACGTATCCAGTAATTTTCTTCGCCGTTTATTTCCGAAGCTTTGATTTTCGGGCATGTGAATGCTACTACTCCATTATTGTTAAAAGCAAAGGTTGAATCAGTAAATGAGGAAGTATCCCGGGCCGCATCTACTCCGTTATTGGTTGTTTCCCCCAGTTTCATCCAGCGATTTCCATCATAGAATTCCCAGAGAAGTTTAATGTTCTGGGTATCCGGCACATCTACTTCTCCTGAAAGTGCAACCATTACTGTTATTATCGCTCCTTTCTTAGAAAAAACCTCGTTTGAACCGATATAAAACGTATCATTGAATTGTGGTTTTTCTCCGAAAGGATAGAAATCCTTGGTCATATCGATTGGAAAATTATTAACAAATGCAAGATCAGGGGATAAAGATGGTCCGTACAAAAAGGGTATCTTACCAGTAAGGTCAGGTTTAAAGGCAGAGTTAACAGTCAGTTCTGTATCAGAGGAAATGCCTGTGACGGATCTGGTTTGTCCTGCGGCTGTTATGGAATCACCTATGCCAAGTTCTTTAGTAAAAACTGTTCCACTACCTGTTATACTGGTACTGGTATTATTACTGGAAATTGTTCCTGTGCCTGCTGATGAGATCGGTGTTATCTCTACCTTTGCTTTAATCGTATCGATTTGGGGCAACGTATCTTTCGGAATTGGCTTTTTCAGTTCAGCAAAAATCCAGTAGTTCTCAAATCCTTTCAACGTTTTTTTAGAAATACCACCGACATTACTAAAAGTAATATTTCCGCTCTTTAATAGATTCACAACCGGATCATTGCTGTCAGCCACACTCAGAGGAACCTGGTTTGGAGAATCATCCTTATAGCAATACCATTTCACTTCCCAGGGGGCCTTTAGTTCAATATTTTTTTTAAGTGTTACAGTTAATACAATGGTTGCAGTCTCCTCGAAGCTGAAGAGTTTCTTATGGCCAAGGCAAAGGCGATGAGGAACAAGGTCCCTCCCTTTGAAAAGGTCCTCAACACCTTTCTTTTCACTGTCGAATAAGACTGGACTGTGATCAGTCCACCGGTCCTGGCCGGGAGAAAGACTGACCGCTTTGGTCAGTTTCGGTGAAATAATAGTGAGTTCCTTTTCTGTTTCGAAAACCACTGGCTCTTTATCCTTGATCGGTGCTGCAACCTGGGTGGCAGCAGGGATAGAGACATATTGGGGTCCCCCCTTTGCAATAGTAAATGTAAGAGGAGCATGTGCTATCCTGGGTGGGGACAGGTGCACACCAACCAGGTCCAGGAATGCCAGAAAATTTTTATCTGGCACTTTGTTCAATCGCTGTGTTATGATTTCCATCATCCTGGAAAAGATGTGGATGAGGGTATTGGCATTTTTATCAGCTTCAATAGATGCCACATCTTTCCACTCAGGACAGTAATAGAGAGCCAGTTCCCTTACCTGTTCAACTATCATCTGTTGATCTCTATCGTCGATTTTAGGCGTTTTAACAGGCATTATGTTTCACTCCCTTCAAGGTAAAATGGATATACCAGGTTTTTCTTGGTATTTGTTGACTTTATCCTGTACTCGATATTTATGATAAGTTTGTTTGTCTCATTTTCACCAGGTGATACACTTACATCCTGTACATCAATCCTGGGCTCCCATTTGAGTAATGCTTCTTCTATATGAAAGGCTATCAGCGTTTCAGTTGAGGTGTTATTAGGTGTAAAAACAAGCTCATTGATCCCACAGCCAAAATCAGGTCTCATGACTCGTTCACCTTTTGCCGTACCAAGTATTATCCTGATTGATTCCCTGATCAAATCATCATCTTCAGAATAATCTATCTTTTCATTTTTAACAGATACCAAAAACTTCCAGCCTCTGCCCAAAAAATCTGCGTTTGCCATTTATCCTCCTATCAATACCGTTCCAACCGCTATCACCTGGCCACCGGGAATGTCTGAAGGATCATTGCAGGTCATAGCAATATCACCATTTCTCGCTGCCATTTTCCCATTTATCTTTACCGTAGTGCTTCCCATCTTTATAGTCGCCTTATTTGAAGGGGGCTTCTGGAAGGGGCCGCCCTGTGGAATATGAGGTGGTGTATTGGAAGCTGTCGAATCAACTGTCGCTGCGGGCATTCCCATTATGTTCACATCCTGACTTAGGTTGCCATCGATAATCCCAGTAAAAGGATGGGGTAACGGTGTAGGCACAGGCGGCCCTGGCGGGGCTGGTATCATCACAATATGAATATCTGTTGCCATGATCTGATCTCCCTGTTTCGCTGCTGGTTGACTCATATTAGTTAATATTCACCGTTGCCCCTTTTATGTTTGTATTTCCTGATGCTTCGAGATCCACAGAGGAAGCCTCAATCTTTGTAGAAGCGGATGATGTGGTTTCAATGTCCTTTGCGTCCATAGTAATTTTTCCATTTGGTGCAGATATTTCAATATCTTTATTAGATTTAATGGAAATCGTTTCATTTTTTGTATCAATGATGATCATGTTATTTTCGTTTTTATCCACGATCTCTATCTTTTCTTCCCCGTCAGTATCATCGAGTTTTATTATATGTCCGCTTCGGGACTTAATTATCCTGATATTGTTCTCCCCATCACTATTTGTCTCAGGTGGGACATCTTCACCATTCCACAATGATCCGATGATATAAGGCATGCTGATATTGCCACATTCAAATGCCACAAGCACTTCATCATCCACCTCTGGTAAGAAAAATGCACCTCTATCTTTTCCTGCCATTAAAGAAATGACCCTGGCCCAGTTTGATTCATCTTCTCCACTTATGCGAGGTATTTTTATCTTGACACGTCCAAGTTCGTCAGGATCCTGGTTATTTGTAACAATTCCTGTGATAACTCCATGTATTTTAGATGACAGCCTCCTGTTTTGTTCAAAAATACCAGTAATGCTCATACGCCCGTTCTCCTCACTTTAAATGTGGTTGTATATATTCCTTTACTGATGGAATGAACTGTCGAAACTATATAATATGTACCACTGAGCCTTTCTCCAAACCCTTTTATTTCTACAGTTTTGCCGGCTCTTATTTCTGGCATCCCGATACATACCCCTTCTCCTCTCAAAAATTCTTTGAGCATTTTATTATATGTTGCCTTAGCAATATTTTCAGCATCTTGCGAATCAAGAATCATATCAGAAAGAATGGAGGTCGATGATTTACCAAATGCTGCTTCAGATATTTCATAACCTGATTCTTTGCCAGCCATCTTTGTCGTTTCACTGCCACTTGAAACAGTAGCAGTGATCTCTTCTTTATCTTTAATGTTCCATCCCCTCACTTCTACCTGGCTTCCTTCGGTGAGTGTCCTTATCTGGACTGAAAATGTTTGTAAATCCAAACCATATTCGAGCGTTAACTCAGGTGTTTTATCTTCACCGGATTTACGAAAAATAAAAGTCTTGTCATCAACAAGCATTTCATAACCGATGCGTTGCAGACGTTCAAGGAGAAATTCATAATTACTCTGGTTATTCTGGAACAAATAAGAGTGTTCCGTTGCTGTGTCTTCAACATCAGGAGTCAGACTGATCTCTGAAGCAATGGATGATGCAATATCGCTGTCTTTCATGTCCTTAAAGGAACGCCTCATTTTTCCAAATCGTAATCTGTGGAATCTATCATAACCCCTTATCTCCATAAAGGAATAATCTGCAAAGGTAAAATCAAGTGATGTTATCTCACCCGTCATCATTTCCTCAAGGCTCTCAATTCCCATAAAAACCTTTACGATATCACCGAGCTTAAATGTTTCAAGGTCGATACCTCTCCATTTGCCTTCCAAAAAATCCACAACATTGAGCTTAATGGTAAACATCGCTGGCAAGTTGAGTTCATCTTCAATGGTAACTTCTTCGATTGCGAGAAATAAATCTTCCGGCAGCTCAGTTCCATTTATGAGCAGTTTGAAATTTGCAAGATTTAATATGTTACCTTCCATGGACCAAGGCTCCTTAATCAGGGATGATCAATAATCTGCCGATATCTTCATCTTTTGGAAATGCCAGTGGATTATTTATATTATTTTCATCTGCAATCTTTCTCCATTGAGTAACATCCTTAAGTGCCTTATGAGCTATAAGATCAAGCCTCTCATCACTCTTAACTGTCCACAATTTTCTGCAAGCCTCAATTCCCATGTTCTTTGCATACTCTTCATTTGTCATAACTGATTGAAAGGTAACAGTTAATTCTGCTCTCACAGGTATCCCATTTGGGAGAAACATTGTAAACTTTTGAACCACCTTATAAATAATTCCTTTATACTT